>JAKSOV010000053.1 GCA_024405415.1 Akkermansia sp. | reverse complement strand
CCAACCGCCCTTACCACTTTGCTCCGCAAAGTGCCCAAACGGGGCCGTCGGGCGTTTTGATTCGCGCCCGCCCCACGGGCGCTCACCCCCGCTGAGGCGGGGGGCAATGCCTCACGGCATTGTCCAACCGCCCTTACCACTTTGCTCCGCAAAGTGCCCAAACGGGGCCGTCGGGCGTTTTGTGGGATGGCCCCGAAAGGGGAATCCCGCTTGCCCGATTTTGTTTTTTCTGCAGCACAAACTGCTGCCAAATTCTCAAGCCACTAACCTAAGCCTGAACCGAACGCTCCGCGCGCGTATGTTCGCGCGTCATACTCGCTTGCTTTTCAGTTGAAGGGCGGGGAATGGTATGCTATCATGGCGCAATGAAAATCTCCCTGCTGTTGCTTGCTGCCCTGTGGGTGGCGCCCCTTACCCTCGCGCAGAGCGTGTTGCCTGAGCCAGCGGAACCCGTGTCGGCTATAGCCGCCTCGGGAGTGGCGGAGCAGTTGCCGGCTCTGGCCCTCTTGCCGCAGCAGACGGAGGCTTTTATCAGCGTCGGTCACCCGGCGGCGTTGGCCGAGAAGTTCGGCACCCCGGCGGAGTCGGTGCAGGCTGTATCGGATGTGGAGGGCGTGGCGCTCGGCTTCAGCACGGGTAGTGCGGAGGCATTGCATCGCGCGCTGCCGCTTTTGCATCTGGCGGAGTCGGAGGAGACGGAGGAATCTCCCGCCGCGCTGTGGGCCGCCGCGGCTCATGAGCTGCCTGCCCGCATTATCCGCATGCAGTATGCCCAGCACACGCAGGAGAATGTTGATATGGCGCTTACTGCGCTGGAACAATGGCATTTGCCGCCCGTGTATGCGGTGGTGAGCGTGCGCCCCGAAGCCGCCGCACAGCTGCCTGAGTGGCAGCGCCGCTTGGTGGAAGAGCTGAGCGCTGACACCCACGCCGAGCCGATGAGTCGGGGTGATTGGAAGGGTGTTCGCTTGCATCTCTCAGCCGAAGAGATTGAGCCTGCACAGCGTTTTTCTCTGCTACAGAAAGTGCGCCTGACGGAGGCTCTGAAGCGCGTTTCTCTCTGCGTGATGTGTACCGTGCGGGAGCATGCGCTCGTAGTGGCGATTTGCTCTGCTCCGGAGGAGGCGCAGCCCGCCGTGTCGCCCGTGTCTTCGGTGCTTTCGTCGGAGCATGCGGCTTTCCTCGCATCCCGTCCTCATCTGTTTGCTGCCGGCTATGTCAGTCCTGCGCTTCAGGCTTTGCAGCGCGATGCGCAGTTGCAATCCATGCGCAGCCTCTTCGGGTTTGCAACGGGGGTGTTCAAAACGCTGGCCGTGGAGGACGCGCCCGCGCTGGATGTGTATCAGGGCGCGGTGAATGCCTTGGCCTGTATACAGGAGCAGACGGAGCGCCTGTGCCCCGAGCAGAAGCGTGCCGGTACCCTGTTGGCCTGGGATGAGGGGGATACCCTGTGCATGGAGAGCGAGGGTGATGCCTGCGGCAGCCGTTTCCTGCCGACCGAGGGCGTGGCGCTGCCTGAGTCGCCCTCCCGCTTCTTCACCTTTGTTTCCGACCCCATGGAGCGCTGCACCCGCGTGGAGTTTGCCGCCGTGTTACAGGCTTTCGTTCATCTGACGGAAGGCGTGGCGGAAACGCTCTCTAACGAAAATCGCGAGACCTTGCAGAGTGCGCTCATGCAGTACCGCCTCTTTCAAGCGGAGCAGGACGCCTTTGCCGCGGCCTTTGATTCTTGGAATCGCGGGCTGAGCGGCCGAGTGGCTGTGGTGGCGGATGGGCAGGGGGAAGTGCCTGCCTCCCTCATCGGCGGCTCTCCCGCCCACATGGTGCCCATCCCCCGCGTGGCTGTATGCGCCGGCATGCGCAACCGCGCCGATGTGGCCGAGGCTTGGGCGCAGGCGCTTTCCGCCGCGGGTGCAAGTCTGCGCAAAATGGGCGCGGATGATTCTGTGCTCCGTGAGATGCCGTTGACAAGTTCTCAGGAAGGTGCCGTGACGCTCCACTCTCTTTCTCTGCCGATGTGCTGCCCCGCGTTCTCGCCCTCCGTGGCGCTCAGCGAGCGTCAGTGGGTGCTCTCGTCTTCCGCTGTCCTGGGCGCGCAGTTAGCTTCGGCCCCGACATCAGCTGCGGGGGCTGTCGGGTCCGCGAGCTTCTCCTTCCGCCCGCAACCGCTGGCGGAGCTGCTGCAGAAGATGTCGGCCGAGGAGAGCGAGCTGGCGGAGTCCGCCGCTTCTGCTGCCCGTATGGCCGAGCGGATCCGCGAAGTGAGCGGGCAAATCACGATCACGCACGAGGATACGATGCGCCTCCATGTGGATGTGAAACTGCGCCGCTGAGCGTGTGAACGCAAAATACTCAGGCGTTTTCGTTTTTCGGCTTGCGCGGGGACATGCCCTGTGCTACGCTCGCCGCTGATATGGAATCCGATTCTCCTCACCTAAGGGGTTCGCTCATCGTCTTTGAGGGCATTGACGGCACGGGCAAATCCACCCAGATTCAGCTGCTCGCTAAGTATCTGCGGGCGCATAACATCGATGTCATCACCGACTTTGAGCCGACGCGAGGCCCTTGGGGCATGAAGGTGCGCGAGGCCGCTTTGTCCGGCACGCGCCTCAGCCCGGAGGAGGAGATTGATTGTCTGCTGCAGGACCGCCGTGAGCATGTGCGCGACCTCATTGAACCCGCCTTGGCAGAGGGTAAGTGGGTGTTGCTGGACCGCTACTACCTCTCGATGATGGCCTATCAGGGCGCAACGGGTGCCCCCGTGGAGCAGATTCGCGAGTGGAACGAGGCCTTTGCCACCATCCCCGATGTGGCTTTCTGGCTGGATATCCCCGTGGAGACAGCGCTCGCCCGCATGAACGCGCGCGGCAACGGTCGCGATGCCTTTGAGAACGAACCTTTCCTCACCGCCTGTGCGGAGATATACTCTGCCATGGAGATGCCCTGGCTGCACCGCATCGAGGCGGACGGCGACATCGCAGAAATCCAACAGCGCATCCGCGAGATTATCCAAGAGGAACTCGGCGTGTGAGAAAGTACAATGTACAATGTACAAGGTACAAAGTACAAATCATTGAAAAGAGTGCGGCTGACGCCGCAAGGCAGAAAAACCTGTCTGACGTGAACGTCAGACAGGTTTTTCAGATTTGTACATTGTACATCGTACTTTGTACTTCTCTACTTGGGTTGTTGCTGTGTGATGCAGTGGATGGCGCCGCCTTCGATGACGAGGCGGCGGGCATCGATGCCGACGACGCGGTGCTTCGGGAAACACTCGCGCAGGATGCCCAGCGCGCGGTCGTCCTCCTTGGGTTGCAGGAAGATGGGCACAATCACCGAGCCGTTGCAAATGAGGAAGTTCGCATAGCTGGCGGGCAGCTGCTCCAAGCGCCAATCCTGCGCCACCAGCGGTTGCGGCATGGGCAGCGGCACCACCTCCACCTTGTGGCCGGAGGGCGTGCGGAGGTCTTGCAGGCGCTCGTTGTTCTCCGCGAGGTTGCGGTAGTGCGGGGAGTGCGGGTCCGGCTCCACGATGGAGACGACCGCCTCAGGGTTCACGAAGCGCACCATGTCGTCAATGTGGCCGTCCGTGTCATCGCCCTCAATGCCCTTGCCCAGCCAGAACACGTGCGTGGTGCCGAGCATGCGGTGCAGCTCGGCCTCCAGCTCTGCCTTGGAGACACCGGGGTTGCGGTTGGGGTTGAGCAGCACGGCCTCTGTGGTGAGCAGCAGCCCCTCGCCGTTGCCCTCGATGGCGCCGCCCTCCAGAATGAGCTCGGAGCTGAGACGGGGTAGCCCGAGGCTCTGTGCAATGCAGGCGGGAATGCCGTTGTCCAAGTCCCACGGGGCGAACTTGCCGCCCCATGCGTTGAACTGCCAGTCAGCCATCTGCATGGTGCCGTCCGCACGGCGGGTGAAGATGGGGCCGTGGTCGCGGCACCAGACATCGTTGGTGGGGTGGTCGTATAGGCGAAAACGCTCCACCCCCTTGCGGCGGAGCAGGGCGGCAATGCCCGCGTGCAGCGGGGCCGCGGCGTTGATGCGCACTTCGGCCTCCGCGGCGATAGAGGCGGCCAGCTCGGCGTAGCGCTCCGTCAGCTCCTCCAACCCGCCCTGCCAGAGGTCGGCGCGGTGCGGCCAGGAGAGCCACACGGCCTCCTGCTCTTCCCATTCGGCGGGCCAGCGCAGCTGCGCGCCGCTCATCGGTTCGGTCGTCATAGTGAGAAAAAATGAAAAAGGTTACTTGCGCTTGGTCTTGCGAGGGGCAGGGGAGACATACGGCTCATCCAGCAGCTCGCCGATGGGGCGCAGCTTGTTGAATTGCTCCTGCGTGTCGCCCTCCTGACGCCCGAACACGCCCACCTCGATCAGGTTGTAGACGATGGCACCCACATCGGCAGAGGAGAGGATATTCCAATGCTCCGTCACGGCCTTGGCCAGCGGGCCGTATTCCTCCAGCGCAGCGGCGCAGAAACCGAGGTACAGCTCCTCGGCGGAGAGGTGCGGGTTCGCGTCCGTCTTGCCGAAGCGGCGGGAGGCCGAGTCCAGCGCCGTGCGCATGAAGGCGTACGCGTCGGGCGCGTACTCCGGGTGGCGCTTCATAATCTCGTCAACGGCGTCCTCAAAACTCTGCGGCATGGGCCGATGCTACCACGGAAGCCCCCCAACAGCAAGCGCAAAGCGCGTTGTGCTCTTGCCATAGACGCCCGCATATGGTATAAAGGGGGCATGAGCAAACGCCGCCTCCCCATCCCTGCCTCTTTCCCGCCCTATGTCGTCGGCTCCGTGTCCGATGTGGACACATGGCGCGCGTTGGACGGCGATGTGAAAGTGCCCTGCGATGTGGTGGAGCTGCGAGCGGACGCCTTCCCTGCGGGTGTCGGGGCCGGGGTGTTTGCGCAGACACAGTGCATGCGCCCTGTGCTGGTGACCGTGCGCCATGAGAGCGAGGGCGGTCTGCGCCCCATGCGCGAGGTGGAGCGCGAAACGCTGGCCTCCTACCTGCTGCCTATCGCATCGGCGCTCGATTGGGAAATTGCGCAGATGCACACCGCCACCGACCTGCTGCTCGCGGCAAAAGAGGACGGCGTGACCCTCATCGCCTCTGCTCACGATTTCGCGAAAACGCCGAGCCTCGCCGAGCTGCGTGAAAAAGAAGCCTTTGCCCGCTCCATGGGCGCGGATATCGTGAAATTTGCCTTCCGCCTGAATACCTACGAGGACATTCAGGTGGGTATCGACCTGCTGCGCGGGGCCACGGGCCCTATGGCGGTAATGGGCATGGGCCCGCTGGGCGCGGCCAGTCGCCTTCTTTACGCCCAGCACGGCAGCAAACTCGTCTACGGCTACCTCGGTGCCACTCCCACTGCCCCCGGGCAGTGGTCCGCAGAGCTGTGCCTCCATGCTCTCGGCAGCCTGACCCCGGCATCATAAGAGCCGAAGTCTGCCTGAGCTGCAGAGGGCCTTTCAACCGGGAATCGTGCAATTTCGCTCATCTTCATAGCTGCTGTATACCCGGGCCTGTTGCAGGAGATTTGCCTTGTTCAGCATAGGGGCGGAGTGTATAATCCACGCATGGCTGCGCCGTCTCGCAATACATATGTTGATATACTCAAGGGCTTGCTCATCTTTTCTGTCGTCATCAATCATTCCGCTCTTGCGCTGAAGGCCGGGGAACATCTTTCTATAGGGCCGTACAGTTTCCTGCCCTATTTTTGCCCGTTTGATATGCCCCTGTTCATGGCCATTGCCGGGTATTTTTTCTACTTTTCCTGTTGCAAACGCACATGGCAGGAGATATTGGTCAATCGTTTCAGCATGATTCTCATCCCTTGCGTGGTGTGGAACTGGCTGGTGCAGCTGAC
This sequence comes from Akkermansia sp., assembly GCA_024405415.1. Classification (GTDB taxonomy): domain Bacteria; phylum Verrucomicrobiota; class Verrucomicrobiia; order Verrucomicrobiales; family Akkermansiaceae; genus Akkermansia. Next base: position 6,659 of record JAKSOV010000053.1, on the reverse strand, counting down.
GCGGGTCGCGATGGACCACCATTGCTCGACCTTGGGCTGGTTGCCCGGCGGTATATGGTTCCTATGGTCTCTGTTGGGGTGCTGCGCGCTGACGGTTTTGTTGCATAATGTGCTCGGCTCCAAGGGATGGATCGGTGCGTTGGTGTTGGTCGGCGCTTCCTTTTTCATCGGGAAAGATAACAATAATATCGGTTACATGTTTCCCTTCTTCTATATGGGGTACCTGACGTCCCGTTGGGAGTTGCTCAAGTATTTTCGTTGGTGGCAGGGCGCGCTGGCTCTGGTGATTCTGGCCGGTTTATATGCGTTGCTGGGAACGCCGTTCACGAAGGGATGGTCAATATGGATTTCCCATACCTACCTGTTCGGTCCCATGGGGCTGCAACGACACGCGGAGCTATACCTTTATCGCATGGGCTTGGGCTTTTTCGGTTGCATCGGCTTTGCTTGGTTTGTGTCGGTGCTGTGCTGCTGCTGCCGCCGCTTGCCGGAGTTGTGCTCCCCCTGCCGGGCCGTTTATCGCGCCCTTTTAGCTCTCGGAGAGTATTCCTTGGCCGTGTATTGCATCCAGTCGTTGTTGGTGGAAACGATTCTGAAACAAGCGATGCTGAGCCTCATTTCCCATTTGGGGTACAATCCGCTGACGGAGCATCCCGGGCTGTTCTTCTCTCTCATTCTGCCCGGTACCACTATCCTATTCCTGCTCCTCTGTCTTGGGGTACACCGTGTGTTGTCCCGCCGAGAGACTGTCTCCCGCCTGCTGTTCGGCAAGTGAGGGAGCGCCGCTCGCTAAATCCTCATTTGTCGTTCACACCAGTCCGCCCCACAGAGAGTAGGCGTAGAGGGCGAGCATGAGGAGGGCGAGGATAAGCTTGCCGATGACGCCCGCGATGTAGCCGAGCACGGCGCCCAGCCCCGCGCCTGCGGAGCGGATGAGGCTTGTGCCTGCAAACAGCAGCTCGGCGAGAAAGGCCCCGAGGAAGGCGCCGATAATGAGGCCGACGGGGAAGAACCCTGCGCCTAGGATGACACCGATAAGCGTGCCCCAAATGGCTGCCTTGCCGCCGCCGAAGCTCTTGGCCCCCAGCATGGCGCAGACGTTATCCACCAAAAAGCCCGCTGTGCCCAGCACCCCGAGCAGCAGCCAGATGTACCAAGCGGGGTACTGCCCCTGCATGCAGGAAAAGAGCACGCAGCCGCCGAGGATGAAGGCATGCCCGGGGTAGGGCAGCACGCAGCCCGCAAAGCCCGCTGCGAGCAGCAGGGCAAAGAGGAGAACGGAGATGATTTCCATCGTCATGGCAGAAAGGGGGCTTTTCTGTGATGACGGCGCGCGGGGCTTAGCCGTTCAGATTTTGCTCGGCATAGGCGGCACGCTTGCGCTCCGTGGCGTTCAGGATGCGCTTGCGCATGCGGATGAAGTGCGGCGTGGCCTCCACCAGCTCATCGGGCTCGATGTACTCGATGGCGCGCTCCAGCGAGAACACGCGGGGCGGCGTGAGGGCAATCGAAACATTCTTGTTGGCGGAGCGGTGGTTGGTGAGGTGCTTCTCGCGCGTGGGGTTCACGGGGATGTCGATATCCTTGGGGTTTTCACCCACAATCATGCCTTCGTACACCTCATCGCCGGGGCCGATGAAGAGCGGGCCGCGCTCCTCCATGGATTGCAGGGAGTAGGGGCTGGCGATGCCGTTCTCCATGGAGACAAGCGTGCTGGTCTGGCGCGTGACGATTTCACCTGCGTAGGGCGCGTACTCCTTGAAGAGGTGGGAGAAGATGCCGTGGCCGCTGGTGAGGTTCACCAGCTCGAACTCGAAGCCGATGAGACCGCGCGTGGGGATAGTCGCCTGAATGTAGGTGCGCCCCGTGCCGTTGGCCTCCATGTTCTCCAGAATGCCGCGGCGGTTGCCGAGAATGCGGACGGCGCCGTTGGAGCACTCATCGGGCACCTCGATGTAGACCGTCTCAAAGGGTTCGCACACCACACCGTTGATGGTCTGCGTGATGACCTTGGGGCGGGAGACGAGCACCTCGTAGTTCTCGCGGCGCATCTGCTCCACGAGAATGGCAATCTGCATGGTGCCGCGGGCGGAGACGGAGAACACGCCCGCGAGGTCGGTGTCCTCCACCTTGATGGAGATGTTCGTGCGCATCTCGCGCATCAGGCGGTCGCGGATGACGCGGCTGGTGACGTTCTTGCCGTCCTTGCCGCCCAGCGGGCCGTCGTTGATGCTGAATTCCATCTGCACGGTGGGCGGCTCGATGTCCACGAAGGGCAGGGCTTCGCCTTCGGGGTCGCCTACGATGGTCTCGCCGATATCCACGTCCTCGAAGCCCGAGAGACCGATGATGTTGCCGGCCTCGCCGATGGCGGATTCCGTGTTCTGGAGGCCGCTGAACTCAAAAATCTTGGTGACTTTGCCCTGCACGCGGGAGCCGTCCGGGCGCAGCAGGTACACCGTGTCGCCCTTCTGCACGCGGCCGTGCGTGATGCGGCCCACGGCCACACGGCCCACGTAGTCATCCCAGTCGATGTTGGAGATGAGCATCTTGAAAGGCTTGTCGGGGTCGGCATCCTCGGGCGCGGGGATGTGCTTGACAATCTGCCGGAGCAGGGGGGTGCAGTCCACGGGCGGCTCGCCCTCGGGGCTGTTCATGAAATAGCCGTCGCGGGCGGAACCGAACACGAAGGGGGCCTCGAACTGCTCCTCCGTGGCATCCAAATCCATGAGCAGCTCCAGCACCTGGTCCTTCACCTTGAGCGGGTCAGCATGGGGGCGGTCAATCTTGTTGATGACCACGATGGGCAGCAGCCCCTCTTGGAGAGCCTTGCGGAGCACGAAGCGCGTCTGCGCCTGCGGACCTTCATAGGCGTCCACCACGAGAATCACGCCGTCCACCATCTTCATCACGCGCTCCACCTCGGCGCCGAAATCGGCGTGCCCGGGCGTGTCCACGATGTTGATGGTGTAGTCGTTCCAGTGAATGGAAGTGTTCTTCGCCTTGATGGTGATGCCCTTTTCGCGCTCCAAATCCATGGAGTCCATGGCGCGCTCCTGCACCTCCTGATTCTCACGGTAGGTGCCGCCCGCCTTCAGCAGCTGGTCCACAAGGGTGGTTTTGCCGTGGTCAACGTGGGCGATAATGGCGAGGTTACGGAACTTGGTGGCATCACTCATAATAAAAAACGGCAGAGCGTTACAGCTCCGCGGGGGTATTCTACCACAAAAATGCTGCCGTGTGAAGCGCAAAGTCCGCAAGAAAACAAAGCTCTTGCGGTATATGGAGAAAAATTACCAGCCGAGCTTGGCGCGGAGACGGGCGGCGTAGTCGTTGCCGGGCAGGGCGAGGAGGCGCAGGGGCATGGGGGCTTTGCGCACCGTCAGTGTCTCGTTGAGGCCGATGTCGTGTGTGGAACGGCCGTCCAGTGAGTAGATGAGGCGCTCGCCCGCGCGGCCGCGGCGTTCGCGGGGGCGCAGGACAATCTCCATGCTGTCGGGCAGGGTGACGGAGCGGTTGGTGAGGCTGTGCGGGCAGATGGGGGTGAGGCTGAGCATTTGCGCCGTGGGCCAGACGAGCGGTCCGCCCGCCGAGAGGGAGTAGGCCGTGGACCCCGTGGGCGTGGCCACGAGAATGCCGTCGGCATGGTAGCGGTTGAGCAGTTTGCCGTCCACCTCTACATCCACGTCAATCATCTTGCCTGTCTGGGCGCGCATGAGGGCCAGCTCGTTGAGGCCGTAGTGCGTGTGGCCGATGGCTCCTGTGAGCGGGTTGCTGCGCTCGGCGCGGAGCATGGAGCGCTCTTCAATCTCATAGGTGCCCGTAGCCAAGGCGCTGACCAGCTGGGGAATTTCCTCCCGGCCGCAGGTGGTGAGAAAGCCGAGGTGGCCCATGTTGATACCACCGAGGATGGTGCCTGTGAGCGCGGCTCGTTTGGCCGCCTCGAGCATCGTGCCGTCTCCGCCGAGGCAGAGCAGCACCTCGGGCAAATCGGCGGGGGTGCCGCCCGCTGTGAGCGCGGCGACCTCCGCTACGGCCAGCCCCGCCTCGTTGCAGCCCTGCACGAGCACGTCGATGGCGCGCAGGCACTCATCGCTGCGGTTGGGGGCAAACAGGCCGATGGAGGCGGGCGTTTTCATGAGGAAAGGTGTGTGTGGCTCAGCGTTGTTCGCGCACAATCTCGGTGCCGACACCCTCGGGCGTAAAGATTTCCAGCAGCAGGGTGTGCGGCAGACGCCCGTCGATGAAGTGGACCTTGCGGACACCGGCGTTGAGCGCATCCACCGCGCTCTTCACCTTGGGAATCATGCCGCCGGAGATGATGCCCTGCTCCATCAGCTCAAAAGCCTCTTTGCGGTTGATGCTCTGGATGATGGTGCTCGGGTCTTTCGGGTCGGGCATGATGCCGGGCACATCGGAGATGTACACCAGCTTGACGGGCTTCAGCTCGCGGGCGAGCGCTGCGGCCGCGAGGTCGGCGTTCACGTTGAGCGCGCGGTTGGTCCCCAGCTCGCGGGCCAGCGGGGAGATAACGGGTGTGAGCTGTAGGGAGAGGGCCTCTGTAATGCGGGGCAGCAGGCAGCCGATGACTTGGCCCACGCGACCGATGTCCACGGGATTGCCGTTCTCATCTTTTTCCATGAGCTTTTCGCCCACAAAGACGTTCGTGCCGGGGATACCGACGGCCTTGCCGCCGCAGTCGCGCATCATCTGCACCAGCCCGGGGTTGATGCTGCCGCTGAGTGTGCGCTCCACGATGTCGATCGCCTCATCCGTGGTGACACGCAGCCCGTTGACGAAGCGGGCCTCCAGCCCGGCATCCTGCATGGCCTTGGAGATGGCCTTGCCGCCGCCGTGAACGACGACGGGGTTGATGCCCATCGTTTCCATCACCACGATGTCGCGCATGAGGGATTTCACCAGCTCAGGGTTATCCATGGCGGAGCCGCCGAACTTGATGAGGATGGTCTTGTCGCGGTAGGACTGGAGGTAGGGCAGGGCTTCGATGAGGATAGCAGCCTTTTCGATTTCCTGCTCGGGGCGGTCAACCTTGCGGGTGGCAATCATGGTTCTCAGATATAGCGTTTGAGACGGAAGATGACGAGAGGCAGCACGGCGGCAAGCACCATGAGGAAGAGCGCCAGCCAGAAGCCCCACGGCGTGTGGAGGAAGGGCATCCAGTCGTAGTTCATGCCGTAAATGCTGGCAATCAGCGTGGGCGGCATGAACACAACGCTCATAATCGTGAACACCTTCACGATGTCGTTCTGCTCGATGTTGATAAGCCCGAGCACCGCATCCAGCATGAAATTAATCTTGTTGGAGAGGAAGGCGGCGTATTCGGAAAGGGAGGTCACGTCTCGGCTCACGGGGCGCAGGGGAACGTAGAGGCTGTCGTGAGAGCCGGAACAAGCGTCCTCGTTGCCGGCAAAGGTGATGAGGCGCAGCAGGTTCACGAGGGCATCGCGCTGGCGGGTGATGAGGTCACCGACGCGGCCCAGCTCTTCCAAGGCGTCGCGCAGGTCGTCCGTGTCGGGATCGTCCTCCCCGGTCTTGCGGCGGGCGCGGGTGCCGAAGATTTTCTTGGAGAGCGTATCCAAATCCGTGCCGAATCGCTCCAGCACGTCGGCCTGACGGTCCACGAGCGTCTCCAGCAGACCGACAAAGACGAGGTCGCGGTTCGTGTCCTGCATGCGCAGCAGCTGGTGGGAGAACACGCGGAAGGAGTAGGAGTCCGTGTGGCGGATGGTGATGATGATTTTGCCCTTGAGAATGAAGGTGATTTCCGCGATGATGGGGTCATCCGTCTCCACGCGGGAGAGCACGGAGGTCGTCATGAAACGCCCGCCGTCCTCGCAGTACAGTCGGGATGTGGCCTCAATTTCGCGCTGCTCATCCTTGGTGGGCATCTCAATGGCGCAGAGCTCCTCGGCATAGGCCAGCTCATCGGCATCCGGCGTCAGTAGGTCAATCCAGAAAATATCGCCGCGGCGGTTGCTCTGGTCCTCCAGCCCGACGGTGCGGGAAATACCGTTTTCTGTCTGAGTGTAAATGCGAATCATGCTCCTGAACCGGTTGAGAGTGGGAATACGATGACCGCCGCAGAATGCGCCGCCGCCGCATTTTCGCCCGAAACGCCGCGAAAAGCAAGCTTTTAATCACAAAAAGCCCCCGGACGTGAGCGTTTTCAAAAAAATCGGCTTGACTTTTATTCGGTTTCCCGTATCATCTCCCCCGCGCTGCGATGGTAACGCAGTGACAACCATTAATTATGAAGGCAGACATCCATCCCAAGTACAACCCCGTTGTGTTCCTCGACATTACGACGGGCCGTCGTTTCATCACCCGCTCCACCGTGACCTCCGACAAGACGGAAGTCATTGACGGCGTTGAGCACTTTGTCGTTTCCTGCGGTATCACGTCCGACTCTCACCCCTTCTTCACGGGTAAGAACCAGTTCGTGGATACGGAAGGTCGTATCGACAAGTTCCAGAAGCGCTTCGGTTCTGTCCGCCGCGCCAAGAAGCCCACGCTTGCGTAAGCGCTTCGGCCAACGATTTTCAAAAACCTCGCTTCCTTCGGGAAGCGAGGTTTTTCCTTTGGGTGCTCGACAAATGGGAATTTGTCGGGATTTACTAGGTACTATGTACTAGGTACTA
>JAKSOV010000052.1 GCA_024405415.1 Akkermansia sp. | reverse complement strand
CCGAACTTGATAAATAGTACCTAGTACATAGTACCTAGTAAATCCCAACAAATCCCTATTCATCTCGCAGGTTCTCCCCCTTCCACAGAAAAAAAATCCCCCGGCTGCCATGCAGCGGGGGATTTTTTCTAAAAACAACCGAAAGATTTTTTGCAGGTCGGTCGAGAAGAAACTCAGGCCTTGGCGGCGCGAGCCTTCTTAATCATCGAAGCCACGGTCTCGGAGGGCTGGGCACCGTTGGCAATCCACTTCTCAGCCTTCTCGAGGTCGAGCGTGTAGTTCTCACCCTCAGCCATGGGGTTGTAGGTGCCGATCTGCTCGATGAAATCGCCGTCGCGGCGATCACGGCTGTCGACAACAACGATCTTGTAGAAAGGACGATCCTTGGAACCCTGGCGATTGAGACGAATAGCGACCATAGTAAATATGTATTGATTTTGGTTGTTTTTACCGCTGCGGAGGCACGCTTCTGCGCAGACTTCTCCACAAAGGCGGGAGCACAGATTAGCATTGCCCCCCTACCTTGTCAAGCACAAAGGCAAAAAAATTGCACTTTTCCTGCGCGTCCCGCGGTGATACAATGCAGCTATGCACCCTGTCCTGCTCCTCCTGCCCGCTCTGCTCTGCACCGCCTGTGCCACTGCTCCGTCCGCCGCCTCGCATCGCGCGCAATCACACGCTGCGGCCTCCCCCGCCTATCTTGACACGCTGGGCCGCCGCATCTGGGCCAACGAATGCGCAGGCAGCGTACAGGGGCTGGTGAGCTGGAACGCCGGGGAGGCCTTCCCCTCGCTGGGTATCGGGCACTTCATCTGGTTCCCCGCGGGCGTGCATGAGGCCTTTGAGGAGAGTTTCCCGCATTTCGTTGCCTATGCGCGCCGCCGCGGGGTGCAGGTGCCGGCCTTTTTCAACGGCCCTGCCCCGTGGCCGAACAAGGCCGCATTTCTCGCCGACCGCAGCGGGCGGGCGGACGCTATGCGCCGATGGTTGGCAGCCCACGTGAGCTTGCAGACGGAATTCATCGTGGCGCGCTCCCGCGCCTCACTGCCCGCCATGATGCGCGCCTCCCGCACGCCGCAGGCTGTGCAGCAGCGCTATGCCGCGCTTGCCGCCACACCGCAGGGCATGTACTGCCTGGTGGACTACGTGAATTTCAAGGGAGAGGGCGTCAAGCCCGAGGAGCGCTACAACGGCTACGGCTGGGGCCTCCTGCAGGTGTTGGAGAGCATGCGCGCCACGAGCGCCGCTGCCGCCCCTGCTGAGTTCTCCCGCGCGGCCTCTGCCGTGCTGACGAGGCGCGTGCAGAACGCCCCCGCCGTCCGCGGCGAACAGCGCTGGCTGCAAGGGTGGCTCAACCGATGCAGAACGTATGGAAACTAAGGGGAGTGCACCAAGCACATTCCCTCAGACTCGAGTTTACAGCGCGGCGCGGATGGCGGAGAGAACCTGCTCGCGCACCGCGGCCAGCTCGCCGCGCATGCGGATGCCCGCAGCCATGGCATGCCCGCCGCCGCCGAATTGCGTAGCGATGTCCGCCACGCTGAAGGCGGGGTCCTTGGAGCGCAGGGACATGCGGATGCGGCCGTCCCCCAGCTCCTCAAAGATGACGGAGACGCGCACGCCCGACACTACGCGGATGATGTCCACGAGGTCCTTGGTGTCCTCAAGTGACAGGCCCATGCGCTCCTTGGTGGCCATGCTCATGGAGTAGTGGGAGAGCTGGCCCGCGGCCTCCACCACCATGTTAGCGATGACCTCCGCCGTGACGCGCAGTTCGGTGAGGGGCTTTTCCTGATACACGCGGCGGTTGATGTCGGCGATGTCAATGCCCTGCTCCATCAGCTCCGCCACAGCGCGCATATCCGCGGGCGTGGTGCTGCTGTATTGGAAGGAGCCTGTATCCGTGTTGATGGCCACATAGAGCGCGGCGGCGATGTCGCGGGTGAGCGGAGCGCCCATGGTGCGCAGAATCTTGTAGAGTACGAAACCGCAGGCAGAAGCCCCGCCCTCCACCACGTTCACATGGCCGTAGCAGGAGTTCGTGCCGTGGTGGTCGATGTTGGCGATGCAGGGGAAACCCGCAAAGAGCGCGGCGGCGCGGTCGCCGAGGCGCTTCCAATCCCCCGTGTCCACGCAGATGAGCAGCTCGAGTTCCGAGGGCACGCTCTCAGGCAGGGGCTGCACCGACTCGCTGCCCTCCAAAAAGGCGTAACGGGCGGGCACGCCGTCCTCATTCCACATCGTCACATCCTTACCCATGGCGCGCAGAGCAAGACCGAGAGCGAGCGTGGAGCCGACGGCATCGCCGTCGGGACGGAAGTGGGAGATGATACCGATGTGCTGTTTGGCGCTGATGAGACTGATGAGTTCGCTGTACATAGGGATTATTTGATGAGGGTGATGTTCTCGCTGTCGAGTTGCAGCACACGCTCAGGGTGCCACGCAGGGAAGTTCGGGAAGCGGTTGTCGCGGAAAAGAATGTCCTTGCTGCTGCGGGCGTGGAGCGCGCAGTCATCCGCCGCGCGCAGGAGGAAGGTGTTGCCCGTCACGCGGGCATTCTCATGCACCGCGCCGCCGTGGGCGGAGTTGTGGGGATTGAAGTTCACCACGGGTGTTGCGCACTCGATGAAGGTGCAACCGCGCACCTCCATGTCCTTCACGGGGCCGGATTCGTACCAGAACTCGGCGTCATTTTCCATGAGCAGGGCGGACATGCCCGTGCGGTCAAAGACGGTGTTCGTGATGCGCACGGGACGGCGCGTGGTGAGCAGGAAACCGCGCGTGGTGATGTGGCGCACGGTGCAGTTGTCCACGCTCACGGCGGGGGTGTAGGAGATATTCTCCAGCACATCCTGCCCGAGGCGCACACCCTCGGGCAGCGGGCGATCGAGCGTCAGCTCCATCTCGTGCCCGTCACCGAGCAAGTGCGCCTCCGTCACCACCGCCGAGCCGAGGCTCAGCAAAGTATCAGCAGCGGTGAACTGCACCTCATCCCCCGCGAAAAAGGCGGGGAACCCCCATGTCTGCGGGTGCATGAAGCGCACGACCACGCGGTTGCCGCTGCGCTTGCGGATGAGGCGCAGGTGCGTGCCGTGCACGTTGATAGCATCATCATTGGCGCAGGAAAGCAGGGAATTCTCCACGCGAATCTGCCCCGCGCAGCCCGAGAAGTGCAGGATATCCGCCCACGCGGCGGACGTGCGCCCGCTCTCGGCCCGTGGTGCGACCGTCAGGCGGCGCAGGGTGATATCCCGCGAGAACTGGGAGACGATACCCATGCCGTGCATGAAACGGAAGGTGACGTTCTCATACACGATGTCCGCCGAGCGGTCGCAGAACACGCCGCAGCAGTCGCGGGTGTAAGCGCGGTGCTGGTAGGTGCAGCCCTGCTGAAACTTCATCTTGCGCCGGGCGTAGCCCTCGGGAAAATCGTAGCGCAACAGGCGGGGGCGCAGCTCCGTAAAAGTGCCGTCATCCATGTACGGCCCGCCGCGGCGCGCGCACTTGCCGTCCGCGGAGACGGTCTGCACCCAGCACTCCTCCTCGGGTAGCTCCCAACCCTCGCCCAGCCAAATCAGCTTGCCCTTCTCCAGCCGATAGGGGCTGTCGGGGTGGACCTCCAGCAGCGCGTGGTCCGCCGTCACCTCGATAGCCTTGCACTCGGACACCGTGGGGCGGGCATAATCGAACGCGAAGCCGCGGAAACGCATGTCGAGGCAGCGCTCCATGTGAATCTGCACCATCTTACCGCGGCAGAAAAAGAGGGAGCCGTCCCCGCTCACGCTCACATGCTCGGCCCCCACCCAATCCATGGCGATGGCCTTTGCCTCCTCGGGGCAGTCGTTGGTGTTGGAGATAGCGAGCGTTTTTTTCACCAAGCCCGCGGGCTGCCAATGGTACACGCCCTTGCGGAACTCGATGCGCACGGGGTTCTCCGCCGTGCCCTCCGCCTTGGGCGCGAGGCTGGCCGTCAGGGTGCCGGGCTGCACCACCACACGGTCGCCCGCGTGCAGGGTCAGCTTGTTCAGCGGCTCAAAACTTTTCCACGGCGCCGCCTCCGTTCCCGCAGCGCCGTCATTGCCGTGCACGGGGTCAATGCACCACAGCTGCGCCGCGGTGAGCGGCAGCAGGCCCATGGTCCACGCGCAACACCACAGCGTTGCCTGTCGTAACACGGCTCCCATCATGGCCCCTATCCTACCATGTGCGCGGCGGGCACGTCAAGCGGCGGGCGCGTCACTTGCGGCGGCGGCGGGCGAGCAGCGCGGCCAGCGCCAGCAGAGAGAGGGTGGGCGCGGTCGGTTCCGGCGTCTCGATGCAGACGGTGCCGCCGTTCTCCCCGGCATGGAAGGTCAGGAAGTAGGTTTCCCCCTGCCCTTCGGCGTTCAGGCGCTCCAGCAGACCGCTGAAGTAGCGCTCGGCCTCCACATGGTCGAGGGTGGTCAGGTCCCCGCTGATGACGGTGCCGTCCGCGAGGTGCAGCTCCGTCACCCCCGTAAAGAGCACGAGGCGCCCCGTCTCCTTCAGCGAGGTTTTCATCGCCTCATCGAGGCGGATATCCCCGCCGTCGCCGAGGGAGAGCGCGCCGTGCAGCTCCAGACCCTGCGTGCGGTCCGCCAAGCTGATAGAGACGCCCGAGTCGATACTCAGCCCGGCGCAGAGCACGGCTTCCGTACCGGCTGTCAGCGTTCCCTGCTCGCCGATGAGGTGGAGGTCCACCGCCAAGTTCGGCGCGTCTTCGGGCTGCGGGTCCTCCGCATCGGGCGCGCTCTGCACGCTGACGCGGCGGTGGTCGCCGATGACCAGCTCCTCCAAGGTGATGCTCGCCGAAGTGGCCAGAACGTTCAAGCTGATATCACCGCCCGTGGCGCGGACGCTCTCGATGGCCTCCCCATCCGCCTGTTCGGCGACCAAGTTGCCGCCCGCCGCCTCATACACGGCGGCCTGAGTCGTGTTGGTGAAATGCGTATCGGTCTCTGCCGTCAGCTCAATGCGACCGCCTTGCTGCTGCATGGCGGCGTGCACCTCGTGAGCCGCGCCCGCGAAATGCAGCTGCGCCGTGCCGCCTTCCGCAGCGAAGGTGCCCGTCCATGCGGAGAGGTCGCCGCTGTAGGTGAGCTGCTGGCTCGCACCGCCCACGGGGGCAAAGGCAAAGGTGCCCTCGCCCGCCCAGTCGCCTGTGAAGGAAACATCGTGGCCGTCGCCCGTGTAAATCCACGCGGGGCTGCCGTCCGTGTCCGTGAGCTTCACGTTCACATCCATGGAGGGAGCGGCGTCCGCACCGAACACGCCCTGCATCTCCACCCATGAGCCGGCGTTGCCGAGGCCGTTGAGCGTGCCCTCTGTGCCAAGCATACCGTCCAGCTGCACAGTGCCCGTCCACGCGGGGTCGGCAAAGCTGACATGGTGCGCGGCGGGGTGCGCCGTGAGCGCGTTACTCGAGAGCAGATAGGTGCCCTCGCCCGCCATGGTGACGGTGGCCTCGGCATCGAGCAGGGCGGACTCCATGCGCACGCCGCTGCCGAGCGACAGCGTGCCGCCGAGCGCGTGAATGGTCTCCAGCGCGGCGGGGTCGCGCTCCAAGCGCAAGGTCGCACCCGCGTTCACCAGCTCAAAGGCAGTGGTGCGGCTGTCGGCGTCCGTGTAGGTGTAGCCGTTCTCGGTGTTGAGGTAATAGACGGTGCCGGCCTCCGTGCCGCCCATGCCGATGGCCTTGCCGTTCCAGTTGAAGTCAGCAGCGCTCAGTTCCTCGCCGTTGAGGATAAACGTGATATTCTCGCCGAGGGTGGCGTTGTTGCCCTCAGAGATGAGGGTGTAGAGGTCATCCGTGCGCTTGTAGTAGCCGTCGCCGTCGGGCGTGTAGCCCAACTCATCCGTACCGTAGGCCCATGCGCCCTCCTGCTTCTCAATGTCGGCCTTGATGGTGCCGTCCAGCGTGAGCGCACCGTGATTTTTGAGCGGACTTTCCAGCGTGAGGGTCGTGTCTGCCGTACCGAGGGTGATGGCGCTGCCCTCCGTCACGGTGATGTTGCCGATGGTCGCATCGTGGTTCCACGTCCATGAGCCCTCGAACTCGGCATCACGCGCACTCACCTCGCGGAAGGTGTTGGCAAAGGCGTTATCGCCCGTCACCGTGAGCTTGCCGCCCGAGATGTGGACGGTGGAGGTGTCCTCGTGCACGGTCTGCAGCGTGCCGACCGTGAGCGAACCGCTCTTCAGCTCAAGGTCGCCCTCGTACTCGCGCCCCGCCTCGTGGCCGATTTTGTAGGTGCCGTCCACCACCACGTTGCCGCCTTCCACGCTCACTTTCTGGTAGGAGGAGGACTCGAAATTGCCGTGCACCGTCAGGCTGCCGCCTTCGCTCACCTTCCACCAGCTGCCCACCTCGGGGTGGTCCTTGCCTTGGCGGTAGTTTTGGATGAGCATGTTGCCGTTCACCTCAAGGTCAAAGGTGATGTCGGCGTTCACGCCGTTCTCCGCGCCGTATTCATCGAGGATATTGTAGCCGCCCGTGCTGACGGTGTTGTGGCCTGCATTGCCGAACTGCCACGAGACATCGCCCTCGAACAGAACCTTGCCCGCGCCGCTCGTGTTGTGCAGCAGGTGGTAGGCGCTGTAGGAATTGGTGTAGGAGTTGGGCGTCGTCTCGCCCCACACACCGGGCAGCGTGAGCACGGAGCCTTCTCCCAACGAAATGGAAGCTCCCGCCTCCATGGCCCAGTTCTGCCCCTTGCCCACAGTGAGGTCTGCGCCGTTCTCCAGCACCAGCTGCCCCGCCGCGAGGTCGAGGGAGACGGTGTTCGCGGGCGTGGTGCCGACATGCAGGGCACCGCCGCGGCCCGTCAGCTCAATACCCGTGGCGATGGCGGCATCCGCCGCGCTCATCGTGTAGTCGCCGCGCGCACCCATGTGATAGATGGTGCCCGTGCGCTGCGTCTCGGGGTTATCGAGGTCCTTCACGGGGCGCAGGTTGAAGCCGTCGAAGTAGAGGGCGTTGGCGGGGGCGCTTTCCTTATCGGCTTCAGCCACCACGGTGAGAGCCTGTCCGTTGGCGGTCCATGTCAGGTTGCTGCCCATGGCGGCGGCATTGCCGCTCACCACGTTGTACACCTCACCGGGCATGGTGATTTGGGCATCGAAGCCCACGCCGCTGTAGTTGACATGCCCCGCTGCATCCACAAAGCCGTAGGCCGTGTTGCTCGTCTCCATGGTGAGGTTCACCGTGCCGTCCAGCGTCAACGTGCCGCGGTTGTCCACCATGTCGGTGAGGGTGGTGGTGACGCCCTGCTTGCCGATGGTGATGCCGCCGGACTCGCCCTGCGTCACGACAGTCACCGCACCGATGGTGCTGTTGGTGTTGAGTGTCCATGCGTGGTTATCCGCCAGCAGCGTGCCGCCCGTCAGCGAAACAGGAGCCGCGGAAATCAGGCCTCGCGTGTTCAGGAAGGTATCACCCGTGATGGTGAGCGTGCCGCCCGTCATGGTGATATGGGAGGCGTAGGTGCCGTTACCGGCGGAATTGACGAGAATGCCTTGTGTGCTCAGCGAGCCGCTGCTCATCTCAATGCCCGAGCCGACACCCATCGTGCCCAGCCAGATGCTGCCCTTTTCGACATTCACGGCACCGCCCTCAATGCTCAGGGTCTGCTGTTGGAGCAGGAAGAAATCGCCGTTCTGCACGGTGAGGGAGCCGTCTACGGCGGGTGTGGGGTTCTCCTCCGTGGGCGCATCGGCCTTGACATGCCATGTCGTGGCGTTGTTGCCCAAGCGCACCTCGGAGTTGAATACAAAATTGGTCTTGATATCGTGTTCCCCCGCAGCGGAGTAGAAAGTGTTGCCCTTCATCAGTACCTCGCCTGCGCCGCTCATGGCATCCGCAAAGGCGGCAAAGGCATTGCCGTCGTAGGTTTTGGACGTGATATCCACCACGGCATCGCGGCCCACCTCCACGGTCTTGCCCGCCGTGATGCTGAGGTCGCTTGCGGTGACATTCGCGTTGAGCTTGGTGTCCGTCTCCACCTTGACATTGAGCGTACCCGTGCCCTTGTCGAGCTCGGCGTTCACCTCTTTCTCCGCACCCGCGAAAGTGACGGTCGTCGTGCCGCTCTCCACGAGGAAACGACCGGTCCAATCGCTGATGTCGCCCGTGTAGGTGAAGTTTTGCAGCCAGTTGGTGCTGTTCTTCGCCCCGAGCACAAAATCGCCCGCTCCGGACCAGTTCCCCGAGAAGGTCGTTGCCACGGTAGTTCGGCCCGAACCGCTGTTCCAACGCCACGCCGGACTGCCGTCCGCCTGTGCATCCAAGCGGATGTCGGCACTGAGCGTTTTGTCGTACCACTCCTCGGGAATGCCGTCAAAGCCGTTCATGGCGATGGCGGAACCCGCCTGATAGAAATTGTTGAAGCTCTGTACCTTGTTGCCGCTCGCCGTGCCGCTGATGACCACGGCGCCCGTCCACTTATCCTCGCCGTCCGCATCCAAAACAACATGCGCCGGCAGGGTGTAGCCGTTGAGCACATAGTCACCGCTGCCTTGCAGGGTGAGGGTGTAGCCGTTCTGTGTCACCTGCGCGGCGGAGACGCCGGAGCCGTTACCGATGAAAAGGTTGCCGTTGTTGTAGAGCGCGAAGGAGGATGCGCCCTCGGCGTTGCCGCCCGCATCATACACGGCGGTGTGCCCCGCGGTGACGATGTGGTACACGGTGGGATCCGCCGCGATGTGACCCGTCAGCACGCCGTCCTCGTAGGCCACGTTGTGCAGGGTGTTGCCCGCCGCGTCCTTCCACACCAGTCCATCGGCGTGGTCAAGGTTCAGCGCGCCCGTCAGGCCGGAGGGGGTGTATTTCATGTCATAGGAATCCATGAACCCGTCCTGAAGGCTGCCGGGGGTGCCCGTCCAGTTCACCTGCACGGAGCCTGTGCCGCTCAGCCCCACGGAGGAGCCGGCCGCCGTGCTGAAATTCTGCCCGAGGGTGAGCGAGGCGCCGTCCGCCAGCTCCACCACGCCCGTGCCCGCATAAGTGCCGTTGAGCACGGCGTTGGAGGCCTCGCTGACGGAAACAAGCCCCGCGAGGGTCGTCGTCGTTCCGGCCACGCCCAGCGTCACGCTGTGCTCGGCATCCGTGCGGATGGTCAGCCCCTCATCGCTGCCGATGGCGGCATCGTGGTTGAGCACCCAGCTGTGGCCGTCCGCCACCAGTTCGCCGCCCGACAGGGTGATGCTGCCGAGCTTATTCGTGACGACATTGCCATCCGCCGTGAACACCAGCTCACCGCCCGTCATCACCAGCTCGGACTTGCCGTCCTGCTGCGTGCGGGCATCGCCGATTTGTTTCAGCTGCACATAGCTGCCGTCCGCAATGGTCAGTTTGGCGGCGTAGGTGTTGCCGGCCATGTGGCCCAGCGTGGCCACGCCATCAACAATCAGCGTGCCTCCCAACACATCCAACTGCTGATAGGAGCTGAGCTTCAAATCCCCCTTCACATGCACGTCACCGCTCTCGGAGATTTGCCACGAACTGGCCGGCACTTTGGTGGGATTCGTGCTGTGCGCCAAGCCCTGATTGTAGTTCTGCAACTGCAAGTCCTTCGCAATCTCATAGCGCGCGGCAAAGACGGCGTTCAGGCCCGTCTCCGCATCCGCCAAATTGTAGGCAGTACCGTCGCCGAACTGCACGGAAACGGACTCCATCTTCACCACACCGCTGCCCTCTGTGGTGGCGGAGTGCAGCAGCGCATCAAACAGGAGCGCCACACTCTTGTTGGTGGCAGCACTCTGCGAGTCGGAATAAGTACCCAGCTGCACCACACCGCCGTCTTTCACAATCAGGCGGCTGTCATTCTGCACCGTCATGGCGTGGCTGAGGGTCAAGGTATCCGCCACATAGAGCGTGGAACCGCTGCCCAAGGTCACGGAGTCAACCTCGGTCGGCGTCATGACAGACTGAGCGGTGCCGTCCTCCACAACAATTGTTTGCGGCTCAGCCAGCGCCATCGGCGCAGCCATAGCACGCATCATCATGCGCGGGGCGAAACCACCGCCGACGGAAGGAGCGGAAAACACCGCCATTTTCAACGTATTCTGCGACTCACCGCCCTCCTCCTTCTTCTTCTTCTCATCTTCGGCCGTTTCCTTCTCGTCCTCCTTCTGCTGCGGAGGGGTCGGCTCCGGCTCATCCATCACGGTATCGTGGTCGCTGCCGCTGTGACCGGAGGGAGGCAGCGGGGCGAAAGAGCCTGCACCGGACGAAAGGCCAGCGAAACTCGCGGGCAACGCAGCGGAAATCGGGGCACTTACGTGGCGCTGCTCATTCGCGGCGGCCTGCCCGGTCCCAAGATTGCTCCCGCCCGAGGAAGCTCCGGCTGCCCCGGCGGAGGAGGACGCGTTTTCCGCAGGTAACATCTCCGCGTGCCGGCGCTTCATGAGAGCAAGCAAAAGGGGTGATTCCGGCGCTGCTTGGTCCAAGCCCTCGCGCTCCAGCGCCTCCATCAGCGCATGAAACTCATCCTTGCTCAGACGCGCGACCATAGAATCGGCATCATCCGCCTCGGCCAGCGAGCGGAGCACCTCCTCGGCGCGGCCCTCGCCATGTCGTTCTGCGCACACCGCCACCCACGCCATCGCAAAGGCCTTCACGCGGTCGAAACCATAGCGATCGGCAGCCATATCCGCCAGCGACATCACGCGCTCCTCATGGCCGTTCAGCACAGGCTGCGCACCGGCAAACGACGGAGTCTGTTCACTCTGCGCCCATGCCGAACCCGCAACCGCCACCGGCAACAGGCCCAGCGTCAACCAACTGTTTCTCGCTGCCAGTCTGTACGTTCTCAACCGCATAAAAAATGAAACCTTTAACGCGCGGGGAGTATACAGGTATTGATTGCAAATGTCAACAAAATTAGACTCAGTTTAAAAACGAATTCCCTTACACGCCTAACAGGAATGCTTAACGGCGCGGCAACAGGGAAGGCGCCAAGGAGGCCGCAATCACCAGCGCGAACCCGACCCACTGGAGAGGCAGCAGATTTTCCCCGTAGAGCAGAAAACCGATGGCCACGGCCACGGCAGGTTCAAGGTAGGCGATGGTGCCGTACTGAATGGAGCTGAGGCGGCGCGCCGCATACACGATAAGCAGCATCACCACGAAGCCGTGGCAAGCACCGATGACCAGCAGCCAGCCGCACGCTTCACCCAGCCCAGCCCAAGGGGCGGACGAGAGCGCCATAGGCACCGCTGCAAAGAGACAGCCCGCCGAGAACTGCCAGAAGGTGCGGCGCATCAGCCCCACCTCCTCAGGCATGTGGCTGTTGCAGAGCAGGTAGACCGCATAGCCGAGGGAAGAAATCAGACTGTAACAAGCGCCCAAGCCGTTGGCGCTGTGCTCGGCATCCCCGCCCGCACACACGAGCGACAGGCCCGCGGCCGAGACCAGCAGCAACAGACCGTCCCGCAGCGGCGGCATGCGGCGGTTGAGCAGCGCCTCGCCGATGGAGGCCAGCACCGGGCCCGTGTACACCAGCAGCACGGCCAAGGCAATGGTCGTGCAACGCATGGCAAGGAAATAGAAGAGAATGCACACACCGATGCCGATACCCGACAGCGCCGCTTGCCAGGAGAAAGCCCACACCCGCTCCCCGCGCGCAGAACGCCACAGCAGCAGGGGCAACAGAAGCATGAGCCCCACCGCAAAGCGCGCAAAACCACACAGCGTGGCGGAACAGGGCGCCTCGCGCACAAAAAAGCCCAACGTACCCATCGTAGCCGCGGCCACAATGGCGGCGGTGAAGGCTCGGCTGGTATTCCCCTGATTCATGCGCGGCGGCATTGTAAAACGACAAGCCGCAAAAGTAAATGCAAAAGAAGTTGGAAGTTGACACCCACCGCGGCTTGCGGTAGAACAAGCCCATGCGCCTCATCGACACCCACTGTCACCTTGTCTCGGAGAAGTACGGCGACATCGCCGCCGTGCGGGAGGAATCCCGCGCCCTCGGCGTGCCGCATTGCATCTCGCAGGGCACGCACCCGCGGGACTGGGAGCCGCAGTTGGCACTGGCCGCGCAGTTCCCCGATTTCATCACCTCCTGTCTGGCGATTCACCCCATGGACGTCATGGAGGTGAGCGAGGAGGACATCTCTACCCTGGAACGCCTGTGCCGAGAACACCCGCAAGCGGCCATCGGTGAAACAGGGCTGGACTATTTCTGGGATGCCCCCGAGGGGCACAGCGAGGAGGTATACCACGCCCGCCAACGCGCCTTTCTGGAGCGCCAATTTGCGCTGGCGGAGTCGCTGGGGCTCAACATCTCCCTGCACACGCGCGACAAGGCGGACGGCGTGAGTACCGCCTGTTTTGACGACGCCTTTGCCATCGCCAAAAATTTCCCGAAGGTGCGCCCCGTGTTCCACTGCTTCATCGGCTCTCAGGCACAAGCGGAGGCGATTTTCAGCGAGCTGGACGGCATGGTATCCTTCACGGGGCTGCTCACCTTCAAAAAGACGGAGGCGGTGCAGGCCGTGGCCGCGTGGGTGCCGGACGATCGCTTCATGGTGGAGACGGACGCGCCCTTCCTCTCCCCTGCCCCATACCGCGGCAAGATAAACATCCCCGGCCGCACGCGCTTCGTGGCAGAGAAACTGGCCGAGCTGCGCCATTGCACGGTGGAGGACATCGCCGCGCTCACCACCGCCAATGCCGAGCGCTTTTTCCGCGGATTGAGCGATAAATGAGGATTTGTCGGGATTTACTAGGTACTATGTACTAGGTACTA
>JAKSOV010000051.1 GCA_024405415.1 Akkermansia sp. | reverse complement strand
AATAGTACATAGTACCTAGTACATAGTAAATCTACAAATCCCCCTTTGTCGAACAGCGGGCACGAGGCGCGTTCATTCACAGCCCCCAAAGAGCATTGTATGCCGCCACCATCTCGGAGCCGAAGAAAAGCCAGAGCACAGCAGCAGCGATGAGGGCGGGGCCGAAGGGCATGGGGCGGCCGATGCCGATGCGGGCCACCGCCGCTGCACCGAGGCCGATAAAACTGCCGCCCACCAGCGCAAAGACCACCCCCTGCCAACCGCAGAGGCTGCCGATAGCCAGCGCCAGCCACGCATCCCCACTGCCCATGGCTGCTCGGCGGCTGCTGTACCCGCCGCAGGTGCCGCTCAGGCTTTCCGCGCTCTCCAAGCCCACCTGCGTGCCGTCGGGCAGCAGCAGGGCCTCGGGCGTCAGCACCAGCGAGGCAGCAGTGAGCTCCGGGTGCGTGCTCTCCGTGGCGGCCGTGAGCGTCAGGCGGTCACCGGTCTCCATAAACAGCTCGCTCCACAGCAGGTGCTCGTCGCCCACCGTCAGCTCAATATCCTCGCCGTCCGCCGCTTGGGCAATGCGCCAGGGCTGCGGGCTTTCAAAGGAGCGGCTGCGGCGACCGAAAGCCAGCTTGCCGCAGAGGCCCACCAGCTTGAAGAGAGCAAAGCCGCCCGCCGCGCCGAGGAGGCTCGTCTGCAAGCCCTCCCACGCCTCCAAAGCGCCCTCCTGCACCAACCACGGGGAGGAGAACGCCACAAAGAAGCCGCAGAGCGCCGCACCGACTGTGAGCGAGGGCAGCACGACCATCTGCTCCCAGTCGATACAAAAACAGGCCAACATCAACGACAGCCACGCGCAAAGGGGGATGAGCGTGGCGAGTGACTCGCTGTCAAAACAGGCGACCACGGCGGCCCACAAGAACGCGCAGAGCGCCTCCGCGGCGCAGTAGCGCGGCGAAATGCGGGTGTGGCAGCAGGCACTGCGCCCGCGCAGCATCAGATAGCTGACGATGGGGAGGTTGAGATACCAAGGGATAGGCGCCTTGCAGGTGGGGCAGAAGGAGCGGCGGGGCGAGTTGACGCTCAGGCCCCGCGGCAGGCGGTAGATGACAACATTGAGAAAGGAGCCGATGCAGGCACCGAACAAGGCAAAGAAAAGCGGGAGCAGCCAAGGCATATCGGGCGCCAACTGCGCAGCAGGTTCCGTGAGAAGCATCATAAGTGTCCATCAGTATGCCAGATGCGCACGCAAATGCAAGGAATATGATACGCAAGCGCTTACTGTCATACTTTGTGCTTGCCATACAAGGGGGAGAGACGCATAGTGACGTCGGATACGTGTCGCCCGTTTGTCTGTGCAGATGCTGCGCGCGGGGGTGCGATATCCGACCTCTCTCCGTCACCGACCGCGGACGCGCAGCGTTGTGAAAGGCTGCCCCGCATGCGTGCGATACCACATAACACACAACTCATTCCACCACCATGGCTGAACATTACACCCAGGGACGACAGGGACAGGGTGCCCGTCGCCGTCGTCACAACAACCGCAACAATAACCGCCGTCACCGCATGCCCCGCCCCGAGGCCGCCGCGGAGAAAAAGACCTCCTTCATCAGCCGCGTACTGAGCTTCTTCGGCTTCGGCAAGAAGAAGGACAAGCAGGGTGAGCGCAAGCAGGGCGAACGCAAGGCCCGCAACAAGGCCCCTGAGAACGTGCGCATCGCCAAGGGTCGCGCCAACCAGACGGGCAACCCCGCCGCCCGCGGCA
This sequence comes from Akkermansia sp., assembly GCA_024405415.1. Taxonomy (GTDB): domain Bacteria; phylum Verrucomicrobiota; class Verrucomicrobiia; order Verrucomicrobiales; family Akkermansiaceae; genus Akkermansia. Next base: position 11,385 of record JAKSOV010000051.1, on the reverse strand, counting down.
AGCGCCGCGCCACCAGCGTGCCGCCCACCAAGAACTCCCGCCTCTACGTCGGCAACCTCTCCTACGAGGCCACGGAATCCGAGCTGGAGGACCTGTTCAAGGGCTTCGGCCATGTGCGCAGCGTGGAGGTCATTTACAACCCCCGCACCTACAAGAGCAAGGGCTATGCCTTTGTGGAGATGGTGAATATGGAGGACGCCAAGCGCGCCGCCGAGGTGCTGCACGGCCAGCCCTTCATGGGCCGCGAGCTGATGGTGAGCGCCGCCAGCGAGAAGACCGAGCGCCCCGAGACGGAGGAGAAGCCCGCTGCCGAGACGCCCGCCGCCCCTGCCGAGGAGGCCCCTGCCGCTGAGACGCCCGCCCCTGCGGAGGCCCCCGCCGCCCCTGCCGAGGAGCAGGCCTAAGCGACCGAATATTCAACCCGTCGGGGCGGTGGGTCAAAGCCCGCCGCCCCGTTTATTTTCCCCCCGAACGATGTACATTCAGGACCAACTCAACGAAATCCGCGCCGCCATTGCCGCCGCGGAAAAGAGGGTGGGCCGCCCCGCCGGCAGCGTTACCCTGCTGGCCGTCAGCAAGACCTTCCCCGTCTCGGACATCATGCAGGCCTATGCGGACGGTCAGCGTCTCTTCGGCGAGAACCGCCTCCAAGAGTGCATGGAAAAAATGCCGCAGATGCCCGCGGACTGCGTGTGGCACCTCATCGGCCCTCTGCAGCGCAACAAGGTGCGCAAGGCGCTGGAGAGCGGCGTAGCGCTCATTCAGGCGGTGGAATCAGCCAAAACGGCAGCCGCCGTCTCCCGCATTGCCGGCGAGCTGGGCTGCACGGCCCGCATCCTGCTGGAGGTGAACGTGGACGGCGAGGAATCGAAGCACGGCTTTACCCCCGATGAGCTGCGTGCCTCGTGGAGCGAGCTGACCGCCCTGCCGGCCCTCGACATCCGCGGGCTCATGTGCATCCCCGCGCCCACGGAAACACCCGAGGGTGCCCGCCCTGCCTTTGCCGCTCTGCGCGCGCTGGCAGAGGAGCTGCGCGCTCGCGGTCCCTTGCCCCTGCCCGAGCTTTCCATGGGCATGAGCCACGACTACGCCGTTGCCGTGGAAGAAGGCGCCACCATCGTGCGCGTCGGCTCCGCCATCTTCGGGCGGCGCGACTATCATTAAGCCCGCCCTTTCCCGATTTAATCAAAAGCGGCCTGCCGTGAAAAACGGCAGGCCGCTGTATGTATCGGGGAAAAAATCCGTCAGCAATCAGAACTGCACGGAAGCACCCACGAGGATGCTGTGACCCGTGTAGATAAACTTGTTGTCACCGTGGCCGATGTAGGTGCGGCCGAACTCATAGCCGGCCTTGAGCATGACGGCCTCGCTGGCCTGGTACTTGAGGCCGGCGCCCACAGAGTAGGTAAAACCGCCGTCATCATCGGTAGCCTTCTCGTCCATGGCCTTTGCGACCACATGAGAGAAAGCGTAACCGGCCTTGCCGCCGGCGTAGAAGAGGATGTCGTCGGTGATTTCGAGGTTCAGGTCATAACCGGCGGTCAGGGGGAGCATAAACAGTTCACCCTTCTCATCATCGGCGAACTTCTCCTCACCGTACTGGGGAGTGGCATTCAGGCTGAACTGATGACGCACGGAATCCTCACCGCTGTTATAGAGGTTGAAGCTGAGACGCGCGCCGTACACATCGGGGGTATGGGATTCACCCGCGATGGTGTACACGGCATCCAGGCCCCACATCGGCTGGTTGTCGTAGGGGATCAGCGCACCGGGAGCGGGAGCGGGCAGCACATAGGGAGCAGCGGAGGCAACGCTCGCAAGAGCGGCCACGATAGCAGCAGATGTCAGAAATTTTTTCATAGACGATTTCTCTTTAGCACACTTTAGAGGCGGAAACAAGCCTATTTCAACACTTTCCCCGAAAAAAACGCGTAACAAAGACTCGTTTTTTCCTCGCGCGCGAGCGCGGAAAAGGCTTGAAAACGGCTGATGAAACCAGTAGACTTGCCCACAGAGTCGCTATGGCCGAAAGCAACAGTCTCAGCCCCATGATGGATCAGTACCTGCGCATGAAGCAGTCACTGCCGGAGGACGTGTGGCTGTTTTTCCGCGTGGGCGATTTCTACGAGATGTTTTTCGAGGACGCGCTGGAGTGCTCCGCCGCGCTGGGGCTCACGCTCACCAAGCGCCAGACTATCCCGATGTGCGGCGTGCCTTTCCACGCGGCGGAAAGCTATATCGGCCAGATTGTGAAGTTCGGCAAGCGCGTGGCCATCGCGGACCAGATGACCATCCCCGTGCCGGGTAAGCTGGTGGAGCGCGAAATCACGCGCATTGTCTCCGCAGGTACGCTGGCGGACCTCTCCCTGTTGGAGGAGGGTGAGCACAACTACATCGTGGCCTGCTACCGCCACAAGGATGCGTGGGGCCTGGCCTGCGCGGACCACACGACGGGCGAGTTCACCGTGGCGGACTATGCCGACCCCGAGGCCCTCGCCGAGGAGGTGAGCCGCATCCGCCCCAGCGAGCTGCTCATCAGCGATGAGCAGAAGGAGCTGTTCGCCCCGCTGCGCCTGCCGATTACACAGTTCTACGATGCCTACACCTTCCTCCCCGGTGTAGCCAAAACCTTTTTGGAGAGTCACTTCCGCGTGCATTCGCTGGAAGGTTTCGGCTGCGCACACCTCGTGGCCGCCATCGGCGCGGCCGCGGCCATTCTGCACTACCTCAAGCACCAGCTGCGCCGCCACACGGAGCACCTCTGCAAACTCTCCCTGCGCGCCACGGACAACGCCGTGCTCATCGACGCCGCCTCCCGCCGCAATCTCGACCTCGTCGAAGCCCGCGGCGGCATGAAGAACACGCTGCTGGGCACGCTGGACACCACCTCCACCCCCATGGGCGCGCGCCTGCTGCGCGACTGGATTCTGCACCCCATTGCCGACATGGCGGAGCTGCTGCGCCGGCAGGCGCTCATCGGCGGCTTTCTGAAGGAACCTTTCCTCATGAGCAAGCTGCGCGGCGCGCTCAAGGGCGTGCGCGATACGGAGCGCCTTGTCTCCCGCCTGTCTCAGGGCGCCGGCAATGCGCGCGACCTGCTGGCGCTGGGCACCTCGCTGGCGCAGCTGCCCGACATTGTTGAAGATATGCAGGCGCTGGCCCCCTGCGCAGCGGAGTTCACCCCGCTGATGCAGCGCGTGGGCTGCTTCACGGAGCTGACGGACATCCTCGACCGCGCCGTGACGGAGGAGCCGCCCGTCACCATCAAAGAGGGCGGCATGATTCGCGACGGCTACGACGCCCACCTCGACGAACTGCGCTCCGCCTCCCGCGAGGGCAAGAACTGGCTCGCTGCGCTGGAAGCCCGCGAGCGCGAGCTGACGGGCATCGACTCGCTCAAAATCCGCTACAACAACGTCTTCGGCTACTACATCGAGGTTACGCGAGCTAACTACGCCAAGGTGCCCACCGACCGCTACGTCCGCAAACAGACCCTCGCCAACGCCGAGCGTTTCGTGACCGAAGAGCTCAAGAAGATGGAGGGCACCATTCTCGGCGCGGATGAGCGTGCCCGCCAGCTGGAGTACGAAATCTTCTGCTCCCTGCGCGAGGAGGTGGGCCGCCACATTGCCCGCATTCAAAGCACCTCCGAGGCGCTCGCGGAAATTGACGTGTTGCTCTCGCTGGCCGAGACGGCGCAGCAGTACCGCTACTGCCGCCCGCAGCTGGAGCACAGCCGCGTACTGCACATCGTCAACGGCCGCCACCCCGTCATCGAGCAGGTGCAGACGGACGCCGCCTTCGTCCCCAACGACACGGAGATGGACGAAGCGAAGAACCGCGTCCTCATCCTCACCGGCCCCAACATGGCCGGCAAGAGCACCTATATCCGCCAAGTAGCGCTCATTACCCTCATGGCTCAAATCGGCTCCTACGTGCCTGCGGAGGAGGCGCACATCGGCCTGGTGGACCGCATCTTCTGCCGCGTGGGCGCGAGCGACGATATTGCCCGCGGGCAATCCACCTTCATGGTGGAAATGAGCGAAACCGCCCTCATTCTGAACAACGCCACGGAAAAATCGCTGGTCATTCTGGATGAAATCGGCCGCGGCACCGCCACCTTCGACGGCCTTTCCATCGCCTGGGCTGTGGCGGAGCACCTGCACGATGTCATCGGCGCGCGCACCATGTTCGCCACGCACTACCACGAGATGACCGACCTCGAGCACAGCCACCCGGCCGTCTGCAACTGGCATGTGGAGGTGCGCGAATGGAAGGATGAAATCGTCTTTTTGAGAAAAGTGCTGCCCGGCCCTGCGGACAAGTCCTACGGCATTCAGGTGGCCCGCCTCGCGGGTCTGCCCGCCCCCATCATCGACCGCGCCAAGCAGATTCTCACCCACCTGGAGATGACCGCCACCGCCCGCGAGCCGAAGGCCGCTCGGCGTAAGCGTTCCCAAGCCACGGGCATGCCCGCCGCCGCCGAACCGGATGTGGAGCAGCTGGACATGTTCGACATGCTCGACAGCGGCATCTAGAGTTCGACAAATCCCCATTGATCGGGGTGCCCCCAAAAAAACGGTCTGACGCGTGCGTCAGACCGTTTTTTGCCCCGCAAGCGAAGCGAGCTGAATTGTTCACTTCCAGCCGCCGCCGAGCTGGGTGTAGAGGGTGGGGATGCAGGCGGCGTACTGGTAGCGGTAGGCCGCGAGCTGCGTCTCGGCGGGGAAGAGGCCCTTCTGGGCGTCGAGCACCTCGTAGTAGCCGGCGATACCCTCCTGATAGCGGGCCTTGGCAAGCTTCACGCTCTCCTGATAGGCAGCCACGGCTTCCTCCTGCTTGCTCATGATTTCCTTGAGCTTCTCACGCTGGATGAGGGTGGTGGAAACCTCGGCCATGGCGTCGAGCACGCTCTGCTCATACTCGGCCTTGGCGGCGAGGAAGGCGTCCTTCTTCATCTGCTGATTGGCGCGCAGCTGACCGGCGTGGAAGAGCGGACCGGCGAGGTTAGCGCCGATGCCCCAGCCGCTGTGCTTGCCGAACTGCGCGTGGCGCAGGTCCGCGGAGGCATAGCCCGCCACGCCCGTCAGGCTGATGGAGGGGAAGTAGGAGGCAATCGCCACGCCAACCTCGGCATTGGCCGCGCGGAGAGCCTGCTCCTTAGCGCGAATGTCGGGGCGGCGGGAGAGCACCTGCGCGGGGATACCCGCGGCCACCTTGCTGGCGGAGGCAAAGGCGCTGAGGCTGTTGCTTCGGGCAATGCGGCCCGGCTGGCGACCCGCCAGGGCGGAAAGCGTGTTTTCGAGCGCGGCAATCTGGCTCTCGAGGTTGGGAATCTGCGCCTCGGAGGCGGAGAGGGCTGCCTGTGCAGCGGCGGTCTGCAGACCGTCACCCACGCCGCCGTCCTGCTGGTGGCGGAACAGCTCCAGAGATTCGCGGTAGGACTCCACGGACTCGCGGGCGATGCGCAGCTGCTCATCGAGCATGATGAGTTGCAGGTAGCCGCAGGCCACCTGACGCATCATCGAGATACGCATGGCGCCGAAGGAGGCGGCCGCGCTGTCGGCGGAGGCCTCGGCGGACTCGATACCGCGGCGGGTCTTACCCCACACATCCAGCTCCCACGAGGCGTTGAGCGCCATGGAGCCGGGGTTGCTTGTGGTGCTCGTGGTGTGCATCACGGCGGCACCGCCGCTGGAGTTCATGCCCTTGGTGGTGTTCGCCCCGTAGTTGAACCAGGGGAAGATGGGGGCGGCGGCCATGGTCACGTAGTGATGTGCGGCCTCCACGTTGTGCTGCATGGCCTCCAGAGAGCCGTTCTGGTTGAGCACGTCGTTGAGCAGAGTCTGCAAATTGGGGTCGGCAAGGACCTCCTGCCACGCGAGGTCGGACATGTTGCTCTCGCTGATGCCGGCGCCGCGGAACTCGGCAGGCACGGGCATCTCGGGCGCGCCCATCCAATCGGGACCGACCGCGCAGGACGTCAGCAGCAGCCCGGCTGCTGCAAGGGAGAGGAGAGAATACGTTTTCATTTTGAGAATTATTGCTATTTTATAAAGAGATTTCGTTGCGTTGTCAAGCCTTGTCATTCCTCATCGTTCTTATGGGCGGCGAGGTACTGTCGGGCCTCGGCTTCATCGGGGTCCTCCGCCAGCTCGTGCAGGGCGAACTTGATGCGGAAGAGACGCATGATGAACACGTAGGAGCAGGGAATGAGGAACACGCCCACGAAGGTGGCAATCGTCATGCCCACCACCACCACGGTGCCGATGGAGTTACGCGCCAGCGCACCCGAGCCGCTGGAAATCATCAGCGGGATACAGCCGAGAATGAAGGCGAGGGAGGTCATCAGAATGGGGCGCAGACGCAGGCGGGCGGCGGTGAGGGTGGCCTCCATGAGGCTCTTGCCGCGCTCCATCTCGAGGTTGGCGAACTCCACGATGAGAATGGCGTTCTTGGCGGCCAGACCCACGAGCATCACCAGACCCACCTGGGCATACAAGTTCATCTCCAAGTGCATCCAGAACAGACCCGCATAGGCACCCAGCACGGCGATGGGTACCGTGAGGAACACGGAGAGCGGCAGCGTCCACTTCTCGTACAGAGCCACGAGGATGAGGAAGGCGAACACGGCGGACATGGCGAAGATGGTCGCCAGGCCGATGGAGTGGCGCACCTTGTTCTCCTGGAAGCTCATGTCCTGATAGTCGAGACCGATTTTCGCGGGGTCCATGCTCTCCTTGTACACCTGCTCCACGATGTCCATCAGCTGTCCGGTGGAGACACCGGGCTTGGGCATCACGTTAATCTTGGCAGAGTTGCGGATATTGTGGTGCATCACGAACTCGGTGTCGGCCACATCCTTCACCTCCGTGAGCGCGGCGAGCGGCACGCGCTGCCCCTCCGCATTGGTGACGTAGTAGCCCTCCATCTTGTCGAGGCTCGTGCGGTCGGAGCCCTGCGCCTGCATGTAGACCTGCCACTGCTGGCCGAAGGCGTTGAAGAAGTTCACGAAGGTGGAGCCGTTGTACGCGGCGAGAATGCCGTTGGCGGCGGAGATGTCCACCTTGTGGAACTTACACTTCTCCTTGTCGAGCGTGATGAACTTCTGCGGCGTGTCGGCCATCATCATGTCCATGCAGACGGCCACCTCGGGGCGGGCGCGCATGGCCTGCTCGAATCGCTGCACATTCTCATACAGGAAGGGCACACCCTGACCTTCGAGGTCGGAGAGCACGGCCGTCACGCCGTTGGCGGTACCCACACCGGGAATGGCGGGCGGCATAAGAATCATGGCGGTGCCGTCCAGCACGGTCTGCGCCATGCGCATCTGGATGCGCTGCTGCACCTGCGCGGCGGTCTCGGGGCGGTCCTTCCACTCCTTCAGCTCCACGAAGGCGATACAGGAGCCGGGGGTCTGCACCATGTTGAGGATGTTGATACCCACCACGGAGGTCACGTGCTTGATGGCGGGGTCCGCGCCGATGTCGCCGCCCCAGATGGCGCGCTCCAGCTTTTTGGACTGCTCCATCGTCACCTGCAGGGAGGAGTCGGGCTTGCCGACCAAGCAGGCCAACAGGAAACCCTGGTCCTCATCGGGCAGGAAGGCGTTGGGCACCATCTTGGAAAGCGGCATGATGGCACCCCAGAGCAGGAAGAGCAGCGGCAGGGCGATGATGAGGCGGCGGGCCAGGAAGCCGCAGACCTTCACATACACGCTTGCGGTGCCGTCATACACCTTGTTGAAGCCGCGGAAGAACGCGCCGAGGGTGTAGTAGTTCAGCTTGCCGAGAAGGCCGAGCTTGCTCGGGTCGTTCTCCGTGGGCTTGAGCAGCAGGGCGCAGAGCGCGGGGGAGAGGGTGAGCGCGTTGAAGGCGGAAATCAGCATCGACACGGCGATGGTGATGGCGAACTGCTTGAAGAGCGTGCCCGTGATACCCACCAGCATGAGGGAGGGCAGGAACACGGCGGCGAGCACCAAGGCAATGGCAATCACGGGGCCGGACACCTCCTGCATGGCGGCGAAGGCGGCCATGCGGGGGCGCACTCCCTTGTCGATGTGGTGCTGCACGGCTTCCACCACCACGATGGCGTCATCCACCACCAGACCGATGGCGAGCACCATGCCGAGCAGCGAAATGGTGTTGAGCGAGAAGCCCAGCAGCGGGAACACGCAGAAGGTGGACACCAGCGACACAGGCACGGCGATGAGCGGAATGAGCGCGGCGCGCCAGTTCTGCAGGAAGAGGAACACGACGAGGGCCACCAGCACGATAGCCTCGATGAAGGTGTGCTTGATTTCCTCGATGGAGTAGCGCACGGCGGTGGTCACATCCAGCGCGAGCTCGCCCTCAATACCGTTGGGCATGATGGAGGCCTGCTTGTCGAGCGTGACGCGCAGGCGGTCCACCGTCTCGATGGCGTTGGAACCGGGCGTCTGGAAAATCACGACCGTGGCGGAGGTCTTGCCGTTGATGCGACCCGTGGCGGAGTAGTTCTCGGAACCCAGCTCCAGCGTGGCGATGTCGCGCAGGTAGACGATTTCATCCCCCTGCTGGCGGACGATGATGTCCTCAAACTCACGCGGATCGGTCAGGCGGCCCTGCGTGCGCACGGCGATGGTCTTTTCCTGGCCGTCGGGCACGGGGTCGGCACCGATTTTGCCGCCGGGGTTGGTGGTGTTCTGAGCGGCGACGGCGGCGCGCACTTCCCCGACGGAGATGTTGAGGTGGGACATCTTAACCGTGTCCAACCAGATGCGGACGGCATAGCGGCCGGCACCGTAGACCGTCACCTCGCCCACGCCTTCCACGCGTTTGAGCTCATCCACCATCTTGACCTGCGCGTAGTTGGCGAGGTCCACCGAGCTGTAGGAGCCGTCGGGGGAGGTGAGGGCGTAGAGCAGCAGGGGCAAACCGGGCTGCTGGCGGATGGTCACACCCGAGGCCAGCACCTCGCTGGGCACCTGTGTTTGGGCCTGGCCGTAGCGCATGTTGGTGAACACCTGGTCAAGGTCGGGGTCGGTCTGCGGGTTGAACACCACCTGCAGGTTGTACACACCGTTGTTGGAGGACACGGAGGTCATGTAGTCCATGCCCTGCACGCCGGAAACTTCACGCTCCAGCGGCGTACCCACGGAGTCGGCCACCGCCTTGGCATCCGCGCCGGGGAACATCGTCATCAGCTGGATGGTGCGGGGGGTAATCTCGGGGTACTGGGAAATGGGCAGGTTGGCCATGCAGACCAAGCCCAGCAGCGTCGTCACCACGGCAATCACCGTGGCAATGACGGGGTGTTTGATGAAGAAGGCACTCATGGTCGTGGCAATCAGTTCTGCTTAGCCGTGACAGAGGCGGTGGTGGACACGGGCGCCGTGTACACGAAGGGCGTGGGCACCAGCGTGCCGAAACCGCCCTGCGCACCCTTGGCCTTCATCATGAAATTGACCTTGGCGTAGCGGTCGGCCATCTGGCCGCCCTCCACCACGACCTGCGCCTCCTCGGGGGAGGAAATGCCGTAATCACGAAGGGTTTCCTCAATGGGCTTGACGGTGCCGCGCACCACCTGCATGAGCATGGGCACCATGTTGCCGTCACCGTTCTTCACGGGGATGGTCACCTCCTGCCCGAGCTGCACGTCCACACAGATGGGGGTGTTGTCTGCGGGGTTCACGAGGAAGACGTAGCGGTGCGCCATGGAGGAGATGAGCGCGCGGGAGGGAACGAGCAGCGCGTTCTTCACGGTGTCAATCTTGGCGCGCACGCGCACGGCGGAACCGCTGCGGAGGTTCAGCTTGGCGTTGGGCACATGGCCGATGCAGCTCACGGTACCCGTACTCTTGCTCACCTCGCTGTCCACGGCCACAACCGTGCCCTTGCTTTCAAACACGGAGCCGTCTTCCTGAATCAGCTCAAAATCGCCGAAGGGCTTCTCTTCCGCAAGGTTCTTGCCGAGCAGTTGCTTGGCGGGCACGGTGAAGTCCACGCGGATGGGGTCGATGGAGGACATGCTCGTCAGCGGCGCAGGGCTGCCCACGGCAATGAGGTCGCCCACGGAGACGGTGGCCTTGGAGGCCAGGCCCGTGAAGGGCGCACGGATGGTGCAGCGGTCGAGGTTGAGCTGCGCATTCTCCAGCGCGGCCTCCGCCTGTTTCACCTGAGCCTCGGCGGCGGCAAGGCCGGCCTCGGTTTCTTTGAGAATCTGGAAGGCATCCGTGTACATCTTCTCAGCCACGGAGCCGGACTTCACCAGCACGCTGTAGCGCTCTACGTCCTGCTTGGCGCGGTCGCGGGCGGCGGAGGCCTGCATGGCGGCGGCCTTGGCTACGGCTACGGCGGCGGAGCATTGGTCCACCGCGGCCTGATAGGTGGAGGGGTCAATGCGGAAGAGCACATCGCCCTTCTGCACCGGTGCGCCGTCGGCGTACTCCTGCGAGAGCAGCTTGCCGCTCACCTCGGGGCGGATATCGGCCTGCTGCACACCGCGCAGGTGGCCGAACCAAGTGGAGTAGATATCCACATCCTGCTGCACAAAGGGCATCACGGAGACGGGCACGGGATGCATCTGCTGAGCAGCCGCGGCAGCAGCAGCAGCCTTCTCATCCTTGCAGCTCACGAGAGCCGTGACCGCCACCAGGCCGCCGAGGGCCAATGTCATGATTGATGTTGCTTTCATCATTGTTAGGTTGTTCGATTTGAAATCAGTCAGAAGGGAGGAGGTTCGCGTAGATACGCGCGAGCAGTTCTTTCATCGCCGCCTGTTCCGCCTCGCTCAGCCCGCGGGTAATCTCGGCCTCAAAGCGCTCAATAACGGCGCGCGCGTCCGCATGCGAGCGGTGGTATTTTTCCGTGAGATAGGCGTTCTTCACGCGAGCGTCCGCCGCGTTGTCAAAGGCGGTGCGCACGTAGCCCTTTTCCTCCAAACGGGAGAGCAGACCCTTCACCGTCGTATGGCTCACGCCGAGGTAGTGCTCCAGCTCACGCTGTGAAACAGGTGCGCCCCGGCGGCTGTCGAGATACATCAGCAGGCGGCACTGCGGTGCTGTCACAGGGATGGGCCCCATCTTCTGTTGGAAGAGGGTGTCCATGCGGTCGACAATCATCTTCATCATGTAGCTGACATGACGATGGTCGTTCGCAAACGGGGTCTGTGAGCCGGAGGACATATATACGAAAGAACGGGATGTGAAGCATGCTTCACATCTGCGCCAAACTAACGCAAAAACTTGCAAGTGTCAAGCAAAATGCCCGTCTTTGAGCGCATTTTTCAGCACGCGCACGGGGAACGGACTTAGCGAAACGCTGAATAAATAGCTGTTGTCCGGCAAATGGGAATTTGTAGATTTACTATGTACTAGGTACTATGTACTATTTTTGAATAGAGTGC
>JAKSOV010000050.1 GCA_024405415.1 Akkermansia sp. | reverse complement strand
ATAGTACCTAGTACATAGTACCTAGTAAATCCCGACAAATTCTCATTTGTCGAATAGTTCAACGCACTGCGCTTTCCTTGAACACAACAAAAGCGGCAGTCTTTCGACTGCCGCTTTCTATGCTCGATGGGGGACTCGAACCCCCACGGATCTCTCCATTAGATCCTTAGTCTAACGCGTCTACCAATTCCGCCAACCGAGCATCAGTTGTCGCACTTGGTGTGCGGGCGGAGTATACAGCCGCTGTGGCGGGATTGCAAGACTTTTTTTGCACGTTGGGCAAAAAAGTGCATTTTTCAGCGGCGGGAGCCCCGGTAATGGCCGTCGGCGCCGTAGTAGGAGGTGCCGCTGCCGCTTTGCTGTGCGCGGCCTTGGTAGCTGCCGCCGGCGCCGTAGTAGGAGGTGCCGCTGCCGCTTTGCTGTGCACGGCCTTGGTAGGAGCCGTTGGCGCCGTAGTAGGAGGTGCCGCCGTTGCCGTTCTGTTGGGCGCGGCCTTGGTAGGAGCCGTTGGCGCCGTAGTAGGAGGTGTTGCCGCGGCTGTCGGTGGTGGAGCGGCCCATATAGCGGCCGGAGGCGTCGTAATACGAGGTGTTGCCGCGGCCATCGCTCTGCGCGCGGCCTTGGTAGCTGCCGTTGGGGCCGTAGTAGCTGTCGGCAAGGGCGGCGGGGGCGAGGAGAAGAACGATGAGGAGGAGCTGTTTCATGCTATTGGTTCAGGCGTGCGGCTTGGCTTTTTTTGTTTTGGCACTCCACGCCTCGATGTCGATGCGGATGGCGCGGGTGCGGTGGAAAGAGGCCGCAGCGAACTTACGGCCTGTCTCGACTATGTGGGCGCAGTGCTTTTGCAGGATGAGTTCGAGGGCGTGCATGCGCTCTTCTTCATCAAGCTCGGCGGTGGCGCGGCCGAAGAGGAGGAGGCTTTGGTATTCGGTGGTAAACTGCTCCGGCAGGATGTGTGTGCGCCCGACGATGCAGAAGCTCACGCGTGGTTCGGCGGCGAGGCAGCGCAGTTTGCGGCCCTCGGGTGCGCAATGGATATAGATGGCGTTGCGCTCGGCGTCCCACGCATAGGTGAGGGGGAGGCCGTAGCCGCCGCCCTCTTCGGCCTGCATGGCGAGGAAACCGTATTCGCCGTGGCGCAGAAGCTCGCGGGCGTCATCTTCATTCATGACGCGGTCTTGGCGGCGGATGGAGGCGTTGAGACAGGTGGGGTGCATGTCGGAGGAAAATGAAAAAATTATTCGGTGGTTCGTGTGACGCGAGTTTCTACGCTGCCGCGGGCGAGGGTGAGGGTGAGCGGGTCGCCGGGTTGCAGCTCGGCGGCATCGCGGGCGAGGCTGCCGTCCGCTCGGCGCACGAGGGCAAAGCCGCGCTGCACGGCGCGTTGCGGGTCCGCGGCGCAGAGGCGGGCTTCCTGCGTGTCGAGGCGGGCGCTCGCGGCAGCGAGTCGGTGGGCGGCGGCGGTGCGGAGGCGCTGCTCGCTGTGGGCCAGTTGCTCGCCATGGGCGCGCAGGCGCTCGCGCAGGGTGCGGGGGGAGAGGCGTGCTTCGGCGGCATCGAGGGCGGCAGCAGCGCGTTGCAGGCGCTCGCTCGCGGTGCCGGTGAGTTCATCGGTGAGGATGTCGAGCCGCTGCTGGTGCGGGGCGAGCAGGGTGAGGGGGCGTTTCAGGGCGCTTTGCTCGGCGAGGCGGAGGCGCAGGCGCGCGGTTTGCAGCGCGCTTTGCAGGCGGGTTTTGAGCCGATGCTCGGCGGCGGAGAGGCGGTCGAGCAGCTCGGCGGCATCGGGGGTGGTCAGCTCGATGGCGGCGGTGGGGGTGGGGGCGCGCAGGTCGGCCACGAAGTCGGCGATGGTAAAATCGGTTTCATGCCCCACGGCGGAGACGACGGGGATGGGGCAGGCGGCGATGGCGCGCGCCAGCACTTCTTCGTTGAAGCACCAAAGGTCCTCCATGCTGCCGCCGCCGCGGGCGAGGATGAGGTAGTCGACGCGCGGCAGGCCGTGTTCTTCGGGGTGCCCCATGCGCTCTACGGCGCGGGCAAGGCCGAGTTCCGCGCCTTTGCCTTGCACTTGGACGGGGTAGAGGTAGGTTTCTATCCACGGGGCACGCTCGCTGAGGCGGTGGCGCATGTCTTGTATCACCGCACCCGTGGGGGAGGTGATGAGGCAGACGCTCTGCGGGTGTGCGGGCAGGGGGCGTTTGCGGGCGCTGTCGAAAAGGCCTTCGGCCAGCAGACGGGCTTTGAGGGCGTCGAAGCGTTGTTGCAGGGTGCCGACCCCGGCTTCGCGCACGCGGTCGACGAGAAATTGCAGGGAGCCGCGCCCCTCCCAGACGGTGGGGCGGCCGTACAGCTCGACTTGCATGCCGACGCGCAGGGGGGTGCGCATCATCCGCGCGCGGAAGGCGTAGAGCACGCATTGCAGCTGCGCGTTTTCGTCTTTGAGGGTGAAGTAAAGGTGCCCGCTGGGGGCGGGCTTGCAGGAGCCGATTTCGCCGACGACGCAGTTGCTCTCCGCGCCTTCCAGTTCGACGGCGCGTTTGAGGCGGGCGACCAGCTCTGTGACCGTCATGGCCATGGCGGCGTGGTTTTACTCGGCGGCGTGTTTGGCGGCGAGGGGGGCGTTGGGGTCGGCCCAGTCGGCGTCGTAGCCCTTGGCGTAGCTGAAGAGGTCGCGGTGGATGTATTCGTAGTACGCTTCCTTTTCTTCGTCGCTGAGTTTGTACCAGATGGCGACGTTGAGGGCGCGGGCGACTTTCTGCATCATTTTGAGGGTGAGCTGGCGCCCCGCGCGCGCTTTTTGCACTTGTTTGTGCGTAAGCTGCTCGGTGGAGATGTTTACCAAATCGTGGTTATCCAGCCCCCATGCGGTCATGATGCTGTCGATGCGCTGGGTGCCGTGGTTGAGTTCGTTTTCGGAATTCATATTCTATCTTTAAGGAATTTTAGGTCGCCGCGCGTAACGCGACAACAAATTGTAAATTGGAAATTGGAAATTGTAAATCACAAAAAAAAGGCCGCCGCCCCTGTGAGGAGCGGCGGCCGAAGTGTTGCGCTGTGTCGCGTGCTTTACAGCAGCGTGAAGGCGATGTTGAGACCGGCCGTCACGATGGACACCATGCTCATCAGCTTGATGAGGATGTTCAGGGAAGGACCGGAGGTATCCTTGAAGGGATCGCCCACGGTGTCACCCACCACGGAGGCGTCGTGGATGGCGGTGTGCTTGCCGCAGAAGGAGGCGTCACCCGTCTCGATGTACTTCTTGGCGTTATCCCAGGCACCGCCGGAGTTGGCCATGAAGATAGCCAGCACGAAGCCGCCCGCCAGACCGCCGGCCAGCAGACCGAACACGCCGGGAACACCCATCACGAGACCCGTGGCAATCGGAACGATAACGGCAATCATGGAAGGAACAATCATCTCGCGCTGAGCGCCCTGGGTGGAGATACCCACGCAGCGGGCGTAGTCGGCCTTCTTGCGGCCTTCGAACACGTCCTTGTCGGAGAGCTGGCGGCGGACTTCCTCCACCATGCTCTTGGCGGCGCGGCCCACGGCGTTCATGGTGAGACCGCAGAACAGGAAGGACAGCATGGAACCGATGAAGATGCCGAGCAGCACCTTGGGGTTCATGAGGGTCACGTCGAACTTGGCCATGAACTCAGCGATGTTGAGCGTGGCGATGTCGGCGGGGTGGATGACGGTGTCGGAGAACACGCTCATCTTGAAGTCACCGAAGTTCTGGGCGGCAATCTTGAGCTCCTCGATGTAGGAGGCAAGAAGGGCCAGAGCGGTGAGGGCGGCGGAGCCGATAGCGAAGCCCTTACCCGTGGCGGCGGTGGTGTTGCCGAGGGCGTCGAGGGCGTCGGTGCGGGAGCGGACGGATTCGCCCAGCTCGCTCATCTCGGCGTTACCGCCGGCGTTGTCGGAGATGGGGCCGTAAGCGTCCGTGGCGAGCGTCAGACCCAGCGTGGAGAGCATACCCACGGCGGCGATGCCGATGCCGTAGAGACCCATGCTCATGTTGTCAGCCGTGAAGGTGAAGGAGTGCGCCGCGCAGAGGTAGGCGCCGATGGTGCCGAGCACGATGAAAATCACGGGCCAGCAGGTGGAAATCATGCCCACGCCGATACCGGAGATAATCACGGTGGCGGGACCGGTGGTCGCGTTCTCCGCGATGAACTTCACGGGAGCGAACTCGAAGGAGGTGTAGTACTCCGTCACCTTACCGATGGCGATACCCACGATCAGGCCGATAACGATGGAACCCCACAGGCCCAGCCAGTTGTCAATGCCGAGCAGGTAGAGCACGCCGGCGGAGCAGAGAGCAATCAGCAGGCCGGAGAAGTTGATACCGCGGTTGAGGGCGGCCATGAGCTGCGTCTGGTTGGCGCCTTCCTTCGTGCGGACGATGAACATGCCGAGCACGGAGAGGATGGTGCCGACGGCACCGATGATCATGGGAGCCATCACGAGCTGAAGGCCCTGGAGGTCGCTCATGTGAGCACCCGCGGCAGCGGCGGCGCCCAGAGCGGCGGAAGCAAGGATGGAGCCCGCATAGGACTCGTAGAGGTCGGCGCCCATGCCGGCCACGTCGCCCACGTTATCGCCCACGTTGTCGGCGATGGTGGCGGGGTTGCGGGGATCATCCTCGTTGAAGTGGTACTCGGTCTTGCCGACGAGGTCGGCGCCGACGTCAGCGGCCTTGGTGTAGATGCCGCCGCCCACACGGGCGAAGAGAGCCTGGAGAGAAGCACCCATGCCGAAGGTCAGCATGATGGTGGTAATCTGCACGAGCTTGGACAGACCCTCACCTTCCACGAGGAAGGAGCAGTTGTCGAGGATGAGGTACCAGGCGGAGATATCGAGAAGGCCGAAGCCCACCACGGTCAGACCCAGAACGGCACCGGAACGGAAGGCGAGCTTGAGGCCGTTGTTGAGGCCGTTCTGCTCGTCGCGGCAGGCGTTAGCCACACGACCGGAGGCGTAGGTGGCCGTCTTCATGCCCACAAAGCCGGCAAGGCCGGAGAAGAAGCCGCCCGTCAGGAAAGCCACGGGGACAATCTTGTTCTGCATGCCGAAGTAGGCCATGACAGCGAAGATAATGGCGATAATCACGAAGAAGATGCCCACAATCTTGTACTGCTGCTTCAGATACGCCATAGCGCCCTCGCGGACGTAACCGGCAATCTCCTTCATACGGTCCGTACCTTCGTCAGCCTTCTTCATATCGAAGAAGAACTTCGCGGCCATCACGAGGGCCACGAGAGAGGCAAACGGAACAATCCAGAATAATGTTTCGGGGTTCATTTGTCTGTATTTGATGGGTTATGACCGCACACCGAGGCTCGGCATGCGGGCGCGGCATACTACACCCAAGCCCCCGCTTTGGCAAGTCAAAAGTCGCGTTAGAGGACCAAAAAGGATGAAAATTTCAAAAACGTGTCGTGCAGAAGCGGAAAATAGAAAGGTGAAAAGGGGGAGCGGTCTGTTGTGCATACAAACTCCCTTTTGTTGCGGCAATGCTAGGGCAGAAAAGCGCATCTCTCTCCCCGCCTCCCGTTTGGGGCTTTACAATGCTGCTCTTTCTGCTACCCTGATGACCATGCCGCAAGCGTTTTGTCTCTTTCTCCTGCTCGCCCTGCCTCTCGCCGCCCAATGGGATGCGATGCGCCACCCGCTCTACGATGCTGCCTGCCCGACGGAGGAGCAAGCCAAGGTCGCACCGCTTGCCACACAGCTGCGTCTCTATGAGGATGCCGACCACCGCATAACCGCCGGGGATGCCGATTGCTATGCCCGTATGTCCGCCGATGCGCAGTCCCGCGTCCTGTCGCTGCATGGTTGGCGCGGAGAGCGCGTGAATACGCAACTTGTGATTGCGGCTGACGGCGCAGCCCCGCAGCTGAGTGTCCGTTGTGAGTCTTTGCAAGGGCCGGAAGGCGCCTCTCTTACGCCGGAGTTGCACATGGTGCGCTATACCCGCGCCCACGGCACTCCCGTGGCTGATGTCATCGGCAAGGAAAGCTGTTGTGATAACCCTGCCGGCATCCTTCGCCCCATTTGGGTGCAGGTTGACATCCCCCGCGGGGCGAGGGCGGGGAGTTATGCAGGCACACTCTCCGTGACGGCTGAGGGTTGCGCCCCCGTGCAGCTGGTGCTGCAAGTGGAAGTGGACGAGGAAATGCTGCCTGCCCCGCGAGATTGGCAGATGCACGTGGATTTTTGGCAGCACCCCGATGCCGTGGCCCGATGGCACGATGTCGCGCCGTGGAGTGCAGAGCACCTGGCTCTCATGCGCCCGCTTATGCAGCGGCTGGCCGATTGCGGGCAGAAGGTCATCACCTGCGCTATCATCGACGAGGCATGGAGCGGGCAGACTTACGATTGGTTCCCCTCCCAAATACGCTGGATTCGCGGCCGAGACGGCGAGATGCGCTACGACTACAGTATCTTTGATACGTGGGTGAGCTTCATGCAGGAGCAGCTGGGCGAGGGGGCAGACATCTTTTGCTACACCATGGTGCCATGGAGCATGAGCATCTGCTACTTCGATGAGGCGAGCGGGGAAGAGGCGCAACTCGCTCTCGACCACACGCAGCCCTCTTACGAACTCATCTGGGGGCACTTTTTAAAAAATTTCCGCGCGCATTTGCGCGAACATGGTTGGCTGGAGAAAACCTCCATTGCTCTTGATGAGCGCCCCGATGACCTCGTGCGCACTACCAAGAATATCCTTGCTGAGTATGCACCTGAGCTGCGCGTCATCTCCTCCGTCAATGCTCCCTCCGCCGAGAGCGAGGATATCTACCTCGTTTCCCCCATCCTACAACATGCGGATAGCCTGACGCCCGAGCTGGTGGCCCGCCGCCGCGCCCACGGGCAGAAGAGCATTTTCTACACCTGTCTTTCTCCTAAAAAGCCCAACTCTTTCACCTATTCCCCGCCCGCGGAGAGCGAGTGGCTGGGGCTTTTCGCCGCCGCGCAGGGTTTGGACGGCTATTCCCGCTGGGCCTATAACAGTTGGAATAAGAACCCCTTTGAGACCACGGATTTCAAGCATTGGCCGAGCGGAGACTGTTTCCTCGTATACCCCGGTAACCTCAGCAGCGTGCGCTTGGAGCGCCTGCGGGACGGTTTCGAGGATTATGAAAAAATCCGCATCCTTCGCGAGCGCGCCGCCCGCACGAATTCGCTCGCGGCCCAACAGGCCATAGAGTACCTGAACCGCGAGCTGAAAAAACTCTTCAGCATGGAACGCAGTCAGGGCAATACGCATGCCGAGGACGTGCAGGCCGGCCGCCGCCTCATCGATGAATGTGCGCGACAAATGGGGATTTGTCGGGATTTACTAGGTACTATGTACTAGGTACTATTTATCAAGTTCGGCGGCTTCCGTCTTCGCCTACGGCTACGCCGTGACAGGGACGCCGCGAGATAACGAACCCGTTCTGACGCAAGCGTCAGAACGGGTTTCCCATCCTTGCGGCGACAGCCGCACTCTATTCAAAAATAGTACATAGTACCTAGTACATAGTAAATCTACAAATCCCCATTTGTCGGCCAACAAAAACGGCCCGACGCGGAGCGTCAGGCCGTTTGAGGTAATGGATTTATTGCTCAGTCCTTCTTCGGCAGGAAGAAGAAGGAGAGGCCGCAGAGGACCATGAGGAGGCCGGCCATGCTCAAGGGCACGCCGAGGTTCACGTTCATGTCCTTGAGGTAGCCGCCGAGCCAGCTGATGAGCGCACCCGCACCCACGGAGGTGAGGTTGAGCAGGCCGTAGCCCGTGGCGGAGAATCGCTCATCAATCATGGAGCGCAGCACGGGCATGAGCGTGGCATCCAGCGAGCCCTGCGCCACACCCTGCATGGAGACGAGGGCGACGGTGACGACCAGACCCAGCGCAATGGGGAAGCCCAGTGCGGGCAGCATGGCGATGATGACGCAGGGGCCTGCAAGGCAGAAGCAGATGCCGGGCACATAGGCGCGCGCGTTGCGGTTGCGCAGGTACCACATATCGGCTACTACGGCGGCAACGAGCACCGTCACGTACTTGGCCATGTTAATCCAGAAGGTGGCCGTGGGGCCGGCCTCGGCCTCGGAGATGCCGAACATATCCTGGAGCAGGCGGGGATACCAGCCCATGAGGAACCAGTTGGCGAAGCCCGCGCAGGCGTACATGCCGAGCAGCATGGGCATCGCGCGGCCGGAGAAGAGGCTCTTGAGCACGGTGCCGATGCCGAAATCCTCGCTCGCCTTTTCTTCGCCCTTTGTCGCTGCGGCATCGGCCACGGTGGCCTCACCCTCGGCAGCGGGCTTCGGGTCATGCAGGAAGAGGATGACGATGAGCGCGTAGGCCACGCCGATGAAACCGAAGGTCTCGAAGGTGAGACGCCAGCCGAGGTTGTACGGTTCGCCGGCGATGAGAGCACCGCAGCCCGCAAGCATCTGGCCCGCGTAGATACCGCTCATGTGCAGGCCCGTGGCGAGCGAGCGCGTGCCGCCGCGGTGATAGTCGGAGATGAGGGCGAGGGCAGCGGGGATGTAGAAGGCCTCGCTCACGCCCATGGCACCGCGCCAGAAAATCAGCTCTTCATAGGTTTCGGCCTTACCGGTCATCCATGTCACCACGGACCACACCACCAGGGAGCAGAGGATGATGAACTTGCGGCTGAAGCGGTCTGCCAGATAGCCGCCCACGGGGCTGAGCGCGGCATACACGATGAGGAAGGCGGAGGTGACGAGGCCGAACTGCGCCTGCGTCATGTTAATGCCGTTCTCACCGCTCGTGATGCTGGTGTTGAGCACGGCGAGCAGCTGGCGGTCAAAGTAGTTGAGCATGACCACCACCCAGAGGACGGCGATGCAGGCCCAGGCCCAGAAGCCCGGGCTCTTGGGAGCAACGGCGGGCAGGGGCTTGGCTTTGATGCCCTTGAGGACGGCGAAGCCGATGGCAAAGGCGGCGACGACGGCCGCGCCCCACAGCGTCCAATCAGCGGCGGCGGAGCAGGCATCGAGAGCGGCCTTACAGAGGTCGTATACGGTATTTTCGTTCATAAGTGTGTATCAGGGGGGGGAGGTTGTTAGCGCTGAGGGGCCTCGGGGATGTGGATTTCGCCGTTGTTTTCGTCTTCCTCGGCGTGCAGCTTCACGGCGCTGATGAGGGGGGTGCGCACGCGCGGGCGCAGCTCGCCCGACACGGTGTAGATGGTGTTGCCGATGAGCACGCAGGGAGCCGTGGCCACGCCGACGGTGTTCTCTCCCTCCTTGCTCCAGTAGCCGCCCTCGGGGTTGAAGGCGTAGACGGCGCGGTTCTGACCGGGGTGGTTGGCGGGGGCGTTGCCCGTGAGGGTGGCGCGGTAGTAGTTGCCGGGGTCACCGCCTACGACGTAGAGCTTGTCGTTGAAGGTCTGCATGGGGGTAGCCATGCCGACGATGGTCTCGGGCATGTCGCTCGCCGTGCTCCAGCTGTCCGCAGCGGGGTCATACACCAGCACGCTTGCCAGGTAGGTGCGCTCGGCTTTGCCGTCGGCATCGGGGTGCAGGCTGCAGCCGCCGGCTACATAAATCTTCCCCTTCACGACGCCTGCTGCGGCCAGCATGCGGCCGCTATCGGGCATGGGGGCCAGCTCGCGCCACGTGCCGCCCTCGTATACAAAGCAGCGCTTGAGCGCTTCCGTTGCATCCGCCGTCTCCTGCCCGCCGAAGATATAGAGCTTGCCGTCCGTTTCGGTAAAGGCGGGGTAGGCGATGCTGATGGGAAGTTCAGGCAGTTCCGTCACCTTGAACTTGTTGCGGTAGTATCGCACCATCAGCGCGCGTTTGAGGTGACCGTCCGCATTGCAGCCGCCTGCAATCATCATGCCCTTGTCCGTAGAGGCGCAGGCGGCATAGCCCACGGGGTAGGGGAGCTTGCCTACGGAAAAGACGCCGCCCAGCGTGGGGCTGAGCACCGTCACCTCATCATGAAACACCTTCGGTCCCTGCACGGGCAGCCCCGCAGCGCTCACCTTGTCGCCGGGGAAGTTGGCGCCGCCCGCCATGATGATTTGCGAGCCGCCGTATTCCATCGGCATTTCGGCGGCCACCATGCCGGCGCAACCCAGCGGGTCGAGCACCTTGTGGCAGTTGGCTGTCAGCACCGTCTCGACGATGGGGCGCGCGGCGGGCGCATCCTCATCGGCGATGACAGCCGCGAGCGGGAGCGCCCCCAACAGGAAGGGGAGGAGAAGTTTGTTCATGAGGCGGAAGTTTGGTGGAGAGAGGCTCAGTGCATCTTGGCGGCCCACACCTCGTTGGAGCGTTTGCCGGGGCGCTGCTCGCCGTTCACGATGACGGCAAGTCCGTTCCACTCCGCGCAGGGAAGCACGGCACGGGCAGCGGCAATGGTGCCGGCGTCCTCCCATGCATCGCGGGCGGGGGAGTAGCAAAGGCTCTGGTTGTGGAAACCGGGGTGATTGGCAGGTGTGAAGCCCTTGACGGTGGCGTCATCGCCGCCGAGCAGGTAGATATTGCCGCCGATAACGGGGGCGGGTGTGGGGGCCGCACCGCAGAAGTGCGGCAGGTGGCTCAGGCGGCGCCAACCGCCCGTCGCGCTGTAGCTCCATGCCTCGGTGAGCATCTCGCGCACCATCTTGCCGTTCTCCCCGGGCACGATGCCGATACCGCCGAGCACGTAAATCGTGTGGCCGATGACGGCCATCTGGTGCAGGAAACGGCCGCGGGCGGGCAGGGCTTCGCCCTCTGTCCACGTATCCGTCGCGGGGTCATAAATCCACATGCGGCTTTCGGCATCCTGCTCGCCGGGGGCAATGCTGCCGCCTGTCACATAGACCTTGCCGCCCATCACGACAGCGGCGTGGCCTGTGAGCGTGGTGGGCAGGGGGGCGAGCACCTTGCAGCTCACGTCGCCGTTCTCATAGCTCAGCAGGTAGCAATCCGCCAGCGCACCGCCCGCGTTGCTGCCGCCGATGAGCATCATGCCCTGCGGCAGAGAAGCTGTGGCGCCATAGCCCAGCGGCTTGGGCAGCGGGGTGGCATCCTGCCAGCCGATACCGCCCTTTTCCATGACGAAGATACGGTCCGTCCAGCGCTTGGGGCCGCCCTCCCAGAGCGGTTTTTCAGGGAAATTCGCACCGCCGCAGACAATGAGGGCACCGTTGCTCACACCGGCAAACATACCAGCCCAGCCCTCGGCGTCCGGCAAATCCGCGAGCTTTTTCCAGTTGAGAGAATATTCTGCTTCCTGCATTGCTCCATCCTAGCACACGGGGGCGGATGAAAACAAGGCGTTTTTTCAAAATTGAGATATGGGATTGCGCGGTGTCCTGTCAGCAGTGCCCTGCAAAAAGGTTTGTGTTGTTTGTAGATCCTTGAATAACAAATGTTTATGCAGAGGTTGCAGGGTGCTCAGGTCGGCGTGTATGTGGCAAGAAAACCATGCGCTTTTCTCGAATCGCAGCTCCGACTTTCGGGGGTTACTTAATCGCTGCGACAGCTTCCGCGCAGCGGCGACCGTCGAGGGCGGCGGAGACGATGCCGCCCGCGTAGCCCGCGCCTTCGCCACAGGGGTAAAGCCCCGCGATGTCGGGGTGTTGCAGGGTGTCGGGGTCGCGGGGGATGCGGACGGGGGAGCTGGTGCGCGTTTCGCAGCCGATGAGAAGAGCCTCCTCACCCGCGAAACCGCGCAGCTTGCGGTTGAAGAACGAAAGCCCTTCGCGCATGCGGGTGCAGACGCTGCGGGGCAGCAGGGCGTTCAAATCCCAGCTCGTGAGGCCGGGGTGGTAGGAGGTCTTAGGCAGCTCGTTCGTCAGGCGTTTGGCCAAAAAGTCCGTCACCTTCTGGGCGGGGGCTTTCATCATGCCGCCGCCTGCCTGCGAGGTGGCGATTTCCAACGCCTTTTGGTAGGCGATGCCGGAGAGCACGCCGTGCTCTTTGAGGAAGGCGTCCGTGTCCTCGGGCTCCACGGTGACAACAAAGCCCGAGTTGGCAAAGGGCGAGTTGCGGCGGGAGAGCGACATGCCGTTGACCACCACCTCGTCGTTTTCCGTGGCAGCGGGCACGATGAAGCCGCCGGGGCACATGCAGAAGGAGTGCACGCCGCGCCCCTCAATCTTGGTGGCCAGCGTGTAGCGCGCGGCGGGCAGCCCCTCGGGGCGCTTTTCGTTGGGGCGCAAATGGTACTGCGCGGCATCGATGAGGGATTGCGGGTGCTCGATGCGCACGCCCACGGCAAATGCTTTTCTCTCCAGGCGGATGCCCTGCGCCTCCAGCATGCGGTACACATCGCGCGCGCTGTGCCCCGTGGCAAGGATGACATCGTTCGCTTCGTACTCCGTGCCATCGGCGGTGCGGACACCGCGCATGCGCTTGCCGTCCGCAGAGATCAGCAGGGCGCAGACGCGGGATTGGAAGTGCACCTCGCCGCCCGCGGCAAGGATGCTGCCGCGCATGGCCTTGATGATGTTCGGCAGCAGGTTGGAGCCGATGTGCGGGTGCGCGTCCGTCAGGATATCGGGGTTAGCGCCGTGGGCCACAAAGGTCTCATAGATTTCGCTGACGGGGCCGCGCTTTGTGGCGCGCGTAAAGAGCTTGCCGTCCGAGAAGGTGCCCGCGCCGCCCTCGCCGAAGCAGTAGTTGGAATCCTCAATCACATAGCCGTCGCAGTTGATGGGGTGCAGGTCGAAGCGGCGGGCGGAGACATCCTTGCCGCGTTCCAGCACGATGGGGCGCATCCCCAGCTCGATGCAGCGCAGGGCGGCGAAAAGCCCGCCGGGGCCGCTGCCCACGATGATGACCTTTTTCGCGCTCGCGGGCAGGGGGGCGTATTCGCGCGTCGGCAGCTCCGCGGGCGGTAGCTCCTCATCCACCGCGACGAGCAGCCGCAACTGCTTGCAAATGGGGCGGCGGCGCGCGTCGATGCTGTCCTTCAACAGCCGCATCCCGCCGATGCGGTAGGGCGAAATGCCGAGCTTCTGCGCGGCGGCCTTGCGGCGCGCGTCCTCTCGCAGCGCCTTCGCCAGCGGCAGGTGGATGTCGAGTTCGGTGAGCATCAGAGAAATCGTGCGGCTTTGCCGCGGGGAGACAAGGGAACTATAGCATTCGCGCGCTTGTTTGGCAAGTCTCATTCCTGCCCCGCCTACCTCGCCCCCGCGCCGGAGCAAGGGCTGCCGGAGCGCACCTTGCCCGATAGCCCGCACAGCCCGAGGCAACGCTATCGGCTCAAGCGCGATAGGTAATCATGACCATTCCATCCCGGTGCACGGCAAATGGGAATTTGTCGGGATTTACTAGGTACTATGTACTAGGTACTATTTATCA
>JAKSOV010000005.1 GCA_024405415.1 Akkermansia sp. | reverse complement strand
TCAAAAATAGTACATAGTACCTAGTACATAGTAAATCTACAAATCCCCATTTGTTTAATTCCTATTGTGTAGGTATGAAATAACTTGACAGCTTGCACCGTCCCTGCTATTCTCCCTCCTGTATGAGTCTTCGTTCTCCTCTTGACCTCCGTCTGTATCTCGTGACTGACGCTCCCGAACGCTGCCGCTACGGACTGCTTGAAACGGTGAAGAGGGCGGTGCAGGGCGGGGTGACCGTGGTGCAGTACCGCCGAGAGCATGCCGACCACGAGACGATGTTGCAGGAGGCGCGACCGTTGAGAGAGTATTTGCGCTCGGTCGGCATCCCTTTCATCGTGAACAACGAGGTGGAGCTGGCGCGTGAGCTGGATGCGGACGGTGTGCATGTGGGGCAGGGGGATATGCCCGCTGCCGAGGTGCGCCGCCGAGTGGGCGAGAAGATGCGCATCGGCCTCTCCGTGAGCAATGAGTCGGAGATGCGCGCTGTGGACCCCGCTGTGGTGGATTATGTGGGCTGCGGCCCGGTGTTCTCCACCGCTACCAAGCCCGATGCCGCCCCTGCCGTGGGGGTGGAGGGCTGGGCGGCGCTCTCTGCTCTTTCTCCCTTGCCGCTGGTCGCTATCGGCGGCATCAATGTTGAGCGCGCCCGCGCCATCCGCGCTGCGGGCCGTTGTGACGGCGTGGCGGTCGTCTCCGCTATCTGCGCGGCGGAAGACCCCGCCGATGCAGCAGAACAACTCCTTTCCACCCAAATCTGAGTATGACTGACGAACAGATTCGCTCCCTTGCCGGTTCCGTCCTGACGACGATACGCGCTAAGCACCCCCTCATCCTTTCTCTGACGAACAGTGTCGTGCAGCCCATCACCGCCAACATGCTGCTGGCGGTGGAGGCGTCGCCCGTCATGCTCTCCGATGCCGGGGAAGCCGCGGAGCTGCTGCGGCTCTGCGGCAACGGTTTGCTGGTGAATGTCGGCACGCTCTCCCGCACTCAGGAGGAGGTGATGCGCGCTGCTGCCCGCACGGCACATGAGCTGGGCACCCCGTGGGTGCTCGACCCCGTGGCCGTGGGCTTGCTGAGCTATCGCACGGCCTTTTGTGCCGAGCTGCTGGCGCTCAAGCCGACTCTCATTCGCGGCAATGCCTCCGAAATCATGGCCTTGGCGGGCTTGGATGCCGCGGGGCGCGGAACGGACAGCACCGTGGGCAGCGAGTCCGCCGTGGAGGCGGCACGTGACCTTGCCCGCCGCAGCGGTGCCGCCGTGCTTGTGACGGGCGAGACGGACTATGCGACGGACGGTGAAACTGTCGTTGCGATTCAGGGCGGGCACCCGCTCATGACTCGCGTCACAGGTGTGGGTTGTGCCATGGGAGCGCTCTGCGCTGCCTGTGTGGCCTGTGCGGAAACGCCTCTCGCCGGTGCTGTGGCGGCCTCTTTCATTCTCGGCGAGGCCGGTGCCCGAGCGGCGGAACGTGCTCCGCACCCCGGCAGCTTTGCAGCGGCGCTGTTGGATGAACTGGACAGGCTTTAAGAAATTACAATTTACAAGTTACAAATTACAAATCGGAAAATTCGGCTCGCTTCGCTCGCGGGTATCAAAAAATGGTCTGAGTGTTGCTCAGACCATTTTGGTGATGCACGGGAGTTGATTAGTTTGTATCGCGTTGATTGTTAATTGATTGCTTTGTGGGGCGGGATTTATCCTTGAAGTCTCGTTTTTCATATGGTAGAATACGTTAAATTCCCCCTCACCAAACTCTGTTATAGAATGATGAGTAACTTTAAAATCCTCGCGGCGCTTATGGCTTTCGGTGTGACAGCGGCTTCTGCAGGCGAGCGCGAGACTTTCGACTTCGGCTGGAAATTCAAGTATTTCGGCCCGGAGGACCCCGCGATGCTGGGTTCTCATGCCACGGCGGATAACACGCAGGGCGGCCACTCTGCTGCGCTGGCGGTGGATGGTGACCTCGCTACCCGCTGGTGCGCGGATGACTACCACGAGGGCCACTACATTGAGCTCCGTCCCGGTATCACGGAACGTGTGAAGGAGGTGCGCATCGATTGGGAATCCCCCAACGAGATGATGGTGCATGCTGAGTACAAGGCGGACGGTGAGGACCGTGTGTGCGACGTTTTGGCGAACGGAGAGGCCTTTTCCGTGATGTCTGTCGGCGGCCACCACGTCAGCGAATTGAAACTTTCCTTCTTCAACACGGACCCCACCTGTTGGGCGAGTGTGCGCGAGGTGAGTCTCATCGGTATGGACGGCAAGGTGATTCCGCTGCCTGCCTCGGCGAACCCTTATCTGCCCGCCAAGCCCGATTACAACGACCGAGGTGAGATTCTCCCCGGGGATTCCAAGAGCTTGGTGTCCAAGCTTTTCGGTCGCCAGGACGAGGCTCGCGGTTTCCGCTCCGTGCAGTTGCCGCACGACTGGGCAATCGAAAGCCCCTTCCTGAAGGATGAGCCGAATGAGACGGGCAAGCTGCCGTGGAACGGCTGGGCTTGGTATCGCAAGAATTTTTCCGTGCCTGCGGATTTCAATGCGGAGACGCAGCGCTGGTATCTCGATTTTGACGGTGTGATGTCGCACCCCAAGATTTTCGTGAACGGCGCTTTTGCGGGTGAGTGGGCCTACGGCTATGCTCCCTTCCGCGTGGATATTACGCCTTATCTGCGCCCCGGTAAGCGCAATTTGGTGGCCGTGATGGTGAGCAATCTGCCGCTCTCCACCCGCTGGTACCCCGGCGCGGGTATCTACCGCCATGTGTGGCTGGAAAAGACGACACCCGTGCATCTTGCCCATTGGGGCGTGGGGGTGACGACGCCTGCCGTGAGCGCGGAGAGCGCTCGGGTGCATGTGGAGAGCACGGTGGAGAACAACGGCGCCGTCCCCGTGACGGTGCGCGTGAAGCAGCAGCTTGAAGGGGCTGTGGCGGAGTCCGCCCCCATCACGATTGAGCCCGGTGACAGCGCGGTGGTGCAGCAGGATATCGAGGTGGGCAATCCCCGCCTGTGGGGCACGGAGAAACCCGAGATGTACGAGGTGCAGACGGAGGTGCTGGCCGGGGATACGGTGATTGACCATAAGACGACGCCCTTCGGTATCCGCACGATCGAGTGGAAGCGGGAAGGGCTTTATCTCAACGGTGAACGCGTGCAGCTCAAGGGCGTGTGCGAGCACCATGACCTTGGGGCCCTCGGTTCGGCTTTCTACAGCCGCGCCTACGAGCGCAAGATTGAGATGCTCAAGGAGATGGGCTGCAACTCCATCCGCATGACGCACAATCCGCCCGCAGCGGAGGTGTTGGAGCTGTGCGACAAGCACGGTATTTTGGTGATTGATGAGCTGTTCGACATCTGGAAGTACCAGAAGTACGACAAGGTGAACGGTTATCATGTGGATTGGCCCCGCTGGTGGAAGCGCGATGTGCGCAACTTCGTGCTGCGCGACCGCAACCACCCCTCGGTGATTGCTTGGAGCGGCGGCAATGAGGTGCCGGAAATCTTTGAAAAGGACGGGCCTGAAATCTGTGCGGCTCTGAGAGACGAGTTCCGCAAATACGACACGACCCGCCCCTACACCGTGGGTTGCAACTCCGAGCACGCCATGCGCAACGGCTTCTCGGACGCGATGGATGTGTTCGGCTTCAACTACCGCCCGCAGTTTTACCCTGAGTTCCGCAGCCGCCACCCGGAGCAGGCTTTTTACGGTTCCGAGACGCAGAGCTGTGTCGCCACCCGTGATACCTACCTTTTCCCCCTCCGCTGGGAGGTGACGAAGGGCGCGGATGACTATAAGGTCAGCTCCTACGGCATTTTCGCCCCGCATTGGGGGTATTGCCCCGATGTGGAGTTCTACGCACAGGACAACAACCCCACGGTGGCGGGTGAGTATGTGTGGACGGGCTTTGACTACATCGGCGAGCCCACGCCCTACAATCAGGATAAGTCCAACGTCGGCAATTTCCAGGATCTGACGCCGGCCGAGCGCGAGAAGCTGATGGCGGAGTTGGAGGCCAGCGGTCACCGCGCCCCCAGCCGCAGCTCCTATTTCGGCATTATCGACCTCGCGGGTTTCCCCAAGGATAATTACTACAACTTCCTGAGCCGCTGGCGCCCCGAAGTGGCCCATGCGCATATCCTGCCGCATTGGAATTGGCCGGGCCGCGAGGGGCAGCAGACGCCCGTCATGGTCTACTCCTCCGGCGATGAGGCCGAACTGTTCCTCAACGGGCGCAGCCTCGGTGTGCGTCACAAGGGTGAGGGCCCCGTGTTCAAGCAAAAGAAGCTGACTCTGCCCAAGAACGGCTACCGCTTCGTGTGGGAGGATGTTACCTATGAGCCCGGCACGCTGGAAGTCGTGGTGAAGAAGGACGGCAAGGTGTGGGCCACCGCCAAGCGCGAGACGACCGGCAAGCCTGCCTCAGTGGCCGCCGCGGCGGACCGCACGGAGATTGTCGGTGACGGCCGCGACCTCTCCTACATTTCGCTGGTGCTCCAAGACGAGCAGGGCCGCGAGGTGTTGACGGATTGCCGCAAGGTGAGCTTCCGTATCTCCGGTGCGGCGGAGCTGATCGGCTTCTGCAACGGCGACCCGACGGACTGGACCTGCATGCAGGACCCGAACCAGAAGTTTTTCAACGGGCGCATCGTTGCCATTGTGCGCGGTGTTCGCAACCGCAGCGGTAAGGCTACGGTGCGCATCAATGCGGAGGATCTGCCCGAGGTGGAGGTGCCGATTACGGTGCTTCCCGCCACGGCGGAGCAGCTGCGCCGTTAAGCTCTTCTATACATCCAATCAATCACGGTCATGTTTAAAAGCTTTTTCAATCGCGCGAATGACGCTGCCTCGCGCAAGGGTATCGGCTATGCCGTGACGGTAACGTTGGCCCTTTCCGCCATTGTGGCGCTGAGCTTTTTGGCGGGTACGGTGGCCGATGGTATTGCCGATTTGACGCATCGCATCATCGGGCTCGTTATCGCCGCGTTGAGCATGTTGGTGCTGGCGCATGCGCTGCGTCTGCGCCTGCTGCTTTCTCTGCGCAGCGCGACGATGCTGACTGTTGCCGTGGTGGTGCAGCTGGTGTTGCAAGTGGGCGTAATGGAGCTTTGCGGCCGACTGCCCGGGTACAATCTGCCCGCTCAGTGTCTCCTTTTCTTCCCCTACATGCTGGCGCCTACGGTGGTGGCCGTCATGGTGGGGCGTCGCCCCGGCAGCTATTCGGCTCTCTTCTGCTCCCTGCTGGGGCTGAGCCTCTTCCCGAGCAGCTTCCCCCAGCATTTGCTGGTGGATTACACGCTCATCAGCCTGACGACGGGCGTGCTCGTGGCGCAGTTTGCCGGCCGTGTGCACCGCCGCGAGCAGGTGTTGCAGGCGGGCATGTTGGCCGCCGTGCTTGTGCTGGTGTGCTCTCTGGCCCTGATTGCTCTGCACAACGTGCCCGTTGACCGGCCGCATGAGCTGGCAACCTTCCGCAAGGGCTTCCATTTCGGCGGCATGGCGGCGGAAGTCGGCGTGACACTGGGCTTCAACTTTGTGTTGGCGGCGCTCATCGGCGGCCTGATGCCCGCGTTGGAGCGCCTGTTCAATATTTCCACCCCCATCACGTGGCTGGAGTGGGCGGACATGAACCACCCCCTGCTCAAGAAGCTCCAGATTACCGCTCCCGGCACCTTCCACCACTCTCTGGTGGTGCAGCGCCTGGCGGAGGCCGCGGCAGAGGCTGTCTGTGCGGATGTGACCCGTGCAGGTGTCTGCGGCCTCTACCACGATATCGGCAAAATCCGCAACCCGCAGTACTTTGCGGAGAATATCATTGACTACACCAATTCTCTCCACAATGAACTGACCCCCGAGGCCAGCGCACGCATCATCACCGCCCACGTGCAGGACGGTGTAGAGATGGCCGAGGCCCACGGGCTCAACCGCCGTATCGTGGCCGTCATCCGCGAGCACCACGGCGTCTCCACGGCCTACTTCTTCTACCGCAAGGCCATGGACCTGTATGAGGAGGCGAAGGACAAGTTTGAGCAGGGCCTTGTTGACACCTGCCCGGATGAGCCTGATAAGAGCATCTTTACCTACAAGGGTCCCATCCCCCAGACCCGCGAGAGCGGCATCGTGAGCATGGCGGATGCCGTGGAGAGTGCCACCCGCTCCTTGCAGCACCCCACGGAGGCGGATATCCGTGCGATGATTGACGGCATCTTCAAGGGGCGCATCCTCGATGGTCACCTCCAGGACAGCGGACTGACCCTCGGCGACATTGCCAAGATGAAGGATTCCTTCTTCCAGACCATCCGCACGATGCACCACAACCGCATTTCCTACCCCAAGCCCAAGGAGGAAGACGCCACGACCAAGCTCGTGGAACAGCATTTGGAGGACAAGAATAAGGCATGAGGCGACATTTGAGGAGTGTGTGTCTGGTGTTGGCCTTCCTCGTCGGCGGCTTCTTTCACGAGACACTCAGCGGCTGGAGCGCTTGGTTGCCCATCGGCATTGCGCTGATGCTCAGCATCTCCTTTATCGGTATTGACGTATCGAAACTGCGCCCGCACCGCCTGCACCTCATCATTGTGTTTGCCATTGAGGTGGTGGGCCTCGGCTCCTTCGCCCTCGCGCGCCTTGCGGGCTATCCCGTGCTGGCGGAGTCGCTGTACTACTGCGGTTGCGCCCCCGTGGCAGCTGCGGCGCCCGTCATCGTGCATCTGCTGCGCGGCAAGGTGGAGTTCATCACCATG
Source organism: Akkermansia sp. (assembly GCA_024405415.1). Lineage (GTDB taxonomy): Bacteria > Verrucomicrobiota > Verrucomicrobiia > Verrucomicrobiales > Akkermansiaceae > Akkermansia. The sequence goes on along the minus strand of JAKSOV010000005.1, from coordinate 44,828 downwards.
GCCATGCTCATCAGCCACGCCGTCTTTGCGGTGCTCACGCCCTTCATCCTGCCGCTGGTGGTGCATGAGCCGCAGCTCGGCTATGCGGAGTTCATGCTGCTGGTGGCCAAGCAGATGGCGAGCATCCTCGCTGCGCCCGCGCTCATCTCCGTGGCGCTGCGCGTGCTCTACCCGCCCTGCAAAGCATGGGCCGCCAAGCTGGGGGATGTCTCGCTGGGTGTATGGATTCTCAACCTTACCATCATCTCCGCGGGCGGCATTCACCGCCTCATCATGCTGCATGTCAGCCCCATGGAGATGCTGCCCATGGCGCTGGGCGCTGTGCTCATCTGCGTCTTCGGCTTTCTCGCGGGCTACCGCCTCGGCTACCCCGAGTACAAGCGCGAGTGCTCACAGGCACTCGGGCAGAAGAACACCGTCCTCACGCTCTACATCGCCTCCCAGCCCTATGCCTCGCCGCTGGCCTACCTCGGCCCTGTGTGCTACGTGTTCTGCCACAACGTGGCCAACGCCGTGCAGCTCTCCCTCGCCGAGCGCGAGCGCCGCCGCGAGGAAGAAGCCCGCAAGGCGTGACTCGTCAATTGTCTGTCCTCATTTCCGCTATTTTGTGGAAAAGCGTTTGAACAACAGGGGCGCTCAACAATTTTTCGAACGGCGTGTTGGGGGCGGGCGTAGGCGGCACGCACACCAGCAGTTTTTGCTCCAGTTTTTCTACGACCAGTTCCTCTCCGCGGTGTAGCTCGCCTACATAGTCCCCATCTACTTGATAGGGGACGGTACCCTCTGCCGTGATGACGCATCGGCGGAAACACCGAATCTCCAAGCCCGGCGGGGTTGCATCGGCGTGTGCGCCGTTTTGCAGCATACTGAAGATGACCTCCATAAGGATGCCTATGTGTTGCCGTTGAATGATGGCCGCATCAAGCATGCCGTCGTCATAAGCTGCGTGGCGAAAGAGGTGCGCTTCACCGCCGTAGCAGGAGCCGTTGCCGAGAATGATTTGAGCACCGCAAAGCATTTCCCCTCCATCGGTGGTGATGGTGAGGCGTGGGAGGGGCGCTTTCAGGGTTTGCAGGGCGGTGACAACATGGGAGGCCGGTCCGAGGCGGCGCTTCATTTTGGGGGTAATGCGCCGGATGATGTCGGCATCCGGCCCGATGCCGGCCATCTGCAGAAAAGGCTTGCCGTTGAGGGTGAAGATATCAATCTCTTTTCGCACATTGCCGAGGAGAGCGGAAAGCGCAACATCATAGCGATGCGAACCGATGCCCAGCTCGCGCGCAAACACGTTCATGCTGCCACTGGGGAGAATGCCGAGCGTCGTTTGGGTGCCCATCAGCACTTGCGCGACATTCATCAGTGTGCCGTCCCCGCCGGCAACGGCGATAATCGGGGCATCCCGGCGTACGAACTCATCAGCTTTCCGGCGTGCATCTTCCGCACTATCCGTCAGAACCGGTGAGAAGAAGTCGCTGTTGCGCGAGAGCCACGCCTTAAATCCTCCTCGGAAGATAGAGCCTGCTCGTCCGTTGAGCAGGAGAGGTATGGGAGAGCCTGCCACCTTATTAATACCACTTTTTGCCGTCTGACGCCTTCCCCCCGCGCGAGGGATGCGGCCCCGTGTAGGGCTGAACTTTGTCGGAGGTCAGATCCAATTCTTCCTCATAGTACGGCGATTGAATGCCGAAGAGACCGAGCAGCGTGTGGAAAATATGTTCCTGACCGATGCTCATGTTTTGGTGTTGTCTTAACTGTTCCAGAGCGTGAATAATGTGGGGGGATTGTTCTTCGAACTCTTTCGATGTGATGAGGATAAAAGGAACTTGGCATACCGGGGAATTGAAGAAAGCCTGCTTGTCTCCGCTACGTAACCAAATGCCCCCATCTCCAAAAAAATCACCATGGTCAGAGATGTAAAGATAGACATAAGGTTTCCCTAAGAACTGCGATAGCAATTTTTCGATGTAATCATCTAAATAGTGAATTGTATTGTCGTAAGCATTGAGCACTTTCTCTGCTGCTTCCCTATTGTGCTTTGGGTTTTCTGCGTGTGCTGTTGTCGATGTCGGAACAAAGGGAGGGCTTTCCTGATTATAGTCAGCGAAGGGGAAATGGCTTCCGATATTGTTAATGAATATAAAATAATTGGCGCGGGAATCAGAATAATCCTGTCTGGAAATCTGTTCTATTTGAGCATGTGAATTGTTTCCTAAGGGGAGAGTTATGATTTTATCCGCACTTGAAATCAAGGCCTTGTGTAGAATCTTTTCATACAAAGCGCCCCAAATATTGTTCGGTTGTTCTGCATTGAGAAATGCATAGCATTGATAACCGAGAGCATGAAAAACATCCATAATCCCATTGCAGGAGGCCTCCAAAGAGGCATCAATGCTTTGATTGCGTATATCTGTTTTTGCATTTGTTAAAATGGCAAAGGAGCTAGGAACTGTGGATGGTGCCACTGATATGCAGTCACGGTATGCGATAATATTCGTCCTTTTATCGAGATTGGGTGTTGTTTGTTTGGAATATCCGAACAGAGAGAGATGATCACTGCGTACACTTTCTCCTATGTGAAGGATGCAAAAACTGCCGGATACCTGTTTGTCTTTGGGAATGACGGGGGCAGGGGTCGCTGAGGATGGTAGGTTTTCGGCTATATGTACAATCCTGGACTGAAGGTTCCGGGCTTGAATCGTTGCGATGTAGAGCTTCCAGAGTCGATTTTCCGGAGCGAGCGGGGAAGTCGGTGCCCACAGTGTTTTCTGTGTCGTTGCTGATACAGCCCACGATAGAATAATGATTATGAACCCTGAGATAAAAAGCTTTTGCTGTGTATACTTTCTGACGATTTGAGCCATGAGGATACTGCAAAGTAGTGTGACTATGGGCCAAGCAATCAAAAGTACTATGTTGGGGGCTGTAAGGAACTTCTCTACATCCTGAGGAGAGGCTCCGATAATCTCCGCTACCAAATGCGGGTCAATGGATATCTGGTATCGCATTGAAGCCAAACTTTCTGCAAGAGGCAATAGCAACCATAGAAACCAGAGTATGAAACTCCATTTTCTAAGCAGTGAGTAGGTAACGGCAATGAATCCGGTGATGTAGACGATACTTATCATCCCGTTCGTCCACACATGAAGATGTGAAGGTGATGTCGCAAATGCACACAGACACGCTAATGGCAGAATTGGGCTGAGTCCGCGTTGTGCGTGCCGTTGGCAATAGCGGTAAAGAAGAGGATGAAATATTGTTAAAACAACTATCAGAAGAAAACAAAAAACAATATGGCTCGCCATCATCTCATTAGCATAATTATCCTTAACATACTTGAGACAGGGGTAGACCAAAAAGAAATAGAGAATACTATACGTAATTATCTCCGTGTTGCTTGTACGGATCTTGAGAAGGTTTTTGAAAGCAGTATATATGCGGATCATCGGATGATATGCTGGAATTCCTACCGCACTATAAGTATTCTGAATGATGAATGGATGGTATAATTGGTAAATGGATTCAATTATGTTCTACTAAAAGGCACAAATAGCTGATGAAATATATGGCTTCAGAACTCCGTCAAGCTTGTTATGTATTGTTTATCCTTGACTTCATCATTCAGAAAGATGAATACGAAATGTGTTGCTGAACATTTGCTGGCCCCTTGTGGCTTATCAATAGATGATGCTGCTCGCTTGGTCAGAGACGTATGGGAAAATCTACCGGGGGAGCAAGTAGACCCACGAGAGACGCTCCTTTATTTGCGCCGTGTATGGCATGCCGGGCTTAAGGCTGTGGAGCAAGCTGAACATACGGTTAGCTTTGCGGAGGCTGCGCATGCCAGCATTGAGGCTCGCTCTGATTTGCGCGCGACAACATTGCGCGATTTGCGTTATTATGTGCGGCGGATGCTCAAGGTGGGCTGGGTGGCGGATAGACCGCTGCGTTCCATGACAACGTGCGAGTGCCGCCGTTTGTTGGAGGAAAGCTGCAATACGGGCAAAAGCACCTTTGCCAAGGGCCGTGTGATTTTGCACAGCATATTTAGTTACGGCGTACGCCGGGAGTGGTGCGATGCAAATCCCGTGAGCCGAATTGAAGTGCCGAAGGTATACGAAAAGGAGATTAAGCCTTTGACGATAAATGAAGTGCGGCGCTTGGAGCAGGCAGCCGAAATGCCGCAGCATCGCGAGATGCGCTTTTCTCTGGCTTTGATGATGTATTGCGGTATTCGCCCGACCGAGGTGAGCCGATTGGATAAAAAAGACATTTCCCGCTCTGAAAAATGTGTGTTTATCCGTCCGCAAAATAGCAAAACAGGGGGTGGTCGGCGAGTGCCGTTGAGAAAAGCGGACAGAATACCTCTAAACGAGCGAGTGATACCCGATGATTGGGAGAAGCGCTGGCGAGCGCTGCGCCGCGCGGCGGGCTTCAGAACCTGGGTGCCGGATAGGTTAAGGCATACGTTTGCCACATATCATGCCTACCATTTCAAAAATTTGCCCCTGTTGCAGCTTGAGATGGGGCACCGAAGCGCAGACCTGCTCCGCACCCGCTACCTGAACCTATGCTCTGTAAGGCGAAGGGATGCGGGGCAATTTTGGAGATAGCCCCTTCAGTACAGCGTTTCGACCAGCTCTACGCTGCGGCGGGTGGCGCCGCTGTGGGTATGCAGGGTGTTGAAGGCGGCCTCGCATTGGCGGGCGGTGGCGGCCTTGTCCTCCAGCACGGAGCGGAGGGCGGCGGCCAGTTCGGCGGCCTCGCAGCTGCGGATGCCGCCCGCCTGTTGCAGCAGGGAGACGAGGTCGGCGAAGTTCGTCATGTCCGGCCCCGTGATGACGGGGATGTGCATGGCAATGGCCTCCACGGGGTTCTGCCCGCCCTTGGCGAGGAAACTCTTGCCGATGACGACGGCATCCATGAGCTGCGTCCACTCACGCATCTCGCCCGTGGTGTCGGCCACATAGCAGGCGTTCTCGGGCAGGGGCGAGGGTAACTCGCCCGCCGTGCGCAGGATGGGGGTGAAGCCCGCGGCGGTGAGGTCGGTGCAGACATCCCTGCGGCGCTCCGCATGGCGCGGGATGATGAAGGGGCAGGCGCCCGCCTCGCGGATGGCCCCGGCGATGAGGGCTTCCTCCCCCGCGTGGGTGGAGGCGGCCATGACGACGGGCTTGTCGCCGCGCAGGCGGTCGACGATGGCGCGGAAGGCGGCGTTCTCACTTTGCGGGGCGTCACCCAGCACGTCGAACTTGATGCTGCCCGTGACGGTGATGATGTTCTCCTGCACGCCGATGCTCGCAAAGCGACCCTTGTCGCGGTCATTCTGCGCGCCCAGCGCGCTCAGGCGGGAGAAGAGCAGGGAGGTGATGCCGCGCACCTTGCGGTAGCGACCCTCGCTGCGGGGGGAGAGGCGGGCGTTGAGCATGAGCATGGGGATGCCGCGGCGCTTGCAGCACTCGGCGAAGTTGGGCCACAGCTCGGCCTCGATGAGCACCACGGCGCGGGGGCGGAAGCGGGAGAGACAGCGCCCCGAGAGCCCCGGTACATCCAGCGGGGAATAGAGCGGGCGCACGTTGGGCAGCTTGGCGTCGCGCGCCACTTGGTGCCCCGTGGCGGTGGAGGTGGCGAGCACGACCGGCTCGTTGTGCGTCTTGCTCCACTCGCGGATGAATTTGAGCGCGATAAAGACCTCGCCCACGCTGACGGCGTGCACATAGAGCCCGCCCTTGGGCTCCTCGCCTGCGGGGCGCTTATAGATGCCGAAGCGCTCGAGCAGGCCCGTGCCGAAGCCGCCGCGTTTCTTCATCTTGATGAGGTAGCCCGGGATGGACACCAGCAGGAAGATGGGCAGGAAGAGGTTGTAGAGGGCGAGGAAAAGGAAGCGTTTCATGCGCGGTCTGCCTGGTAGAAGAGGATGACGTTTTTGCCGTAGTGGCGGGTATCGACGAGTTTCCACCCGGGGAACTCACGGGTGCGGGAGTCGCCGACGCCGTAGCCTTCCTGCGCCTCGGCGATAAACCAGCCGTCCTCCGTCAGCAGCTCGGCAAGGCGGTCGGTCATGAGCTCGGCAATCATGTCGCGGTCGCCGATGGCCTTGCAGTAGGGCGGGTCGGCAAAGATGATGTCGTAGCGACCGGCATCGCGCTTGACGAATTGGAGGCAGTCGCTCTGCACCACGGAGCCGCCGCGCAGGCGCGAGCGCTCGAGGTTGCTCTTGGCCATGGCGCAGGAGGGGCGGGCGGCGTCCACCATGCGGACGGAGGCGGCACCGCGGCTGAGGGCCTCAATACCCACGGAGCCGGAGCCGCAGTAGAGGTCGAGCACGCGCGCTCCCTCAATCAGGGGGCCGAGAATGTTGAAGAGGGCTTCGCGCACGCGGTCTTGCGTGGGGCGCACTTCTCCCTCGGGCACGCGGATGGGGAGTCCTTTGGCTGCTCCGGCGATGATTCTCATGGTGTAACAAAAAGGCGGGAGTCTGCGCAGCAAACTCCCGCCGAGAAAAGTTGCTTTTTTACTTCTGGCCGGGCTTGGCAGCGGCGGCGCTGGCCGAGGTGATGGGGAAGGCCAGCATGTAGCCGTGGTTGGCGATGACGGAACCCGTGATGGCGGACTGCTCCGTCAGGTTGTAGAGCACGTACACCATCTTGCCGTCCGTGGTCTTAGTGATGCGGACGAGCTCATGGAGCTTGGAGAGGGAGTCCTCTTTCGTCATTTCCCACTGCGTGCCGGTCTGGGCACCGAAGTCGAAGTTCTCGCCGGCGGAGAAGGCCTCGGCCTTCAGCTCACCGTTGTTGGACACCCAGACGTTCTTCTTGCCGTCGTAGGTCAGGGAACCCATGGTGATGGGCATGGTGTTGTCCCCGGCCATGCGGGTGGCGGAGAGCACGCGGAAGGTGTTTTCACCGGCGGGGGCGAGACCGAGGGCTACCTCCGTGACAGGCTGAATCTGGGACTGCTTCCACGCGGCAACGTACTGATCATACTCAGCCTTGTCGGGCCAGATTTCCGCATTGTAGTCCATGACGGTCGCAGCGTCGGAGTGCTCGGCAATAGCCTTGCGCGTCTCCTCGGGCAGCTTGCTGAAGCGCTCGAGAGCTGCCTGATGCAGCTTCGCAAACTCCTCCGTACGCACGACGCGCACGACGGCGCCCTGTGCGAGTGTGCCGTTGCAGGGGAGCATGCCCTTGAGGGCTTCGGGAGCTTCGGGAGCGGCGGCCTGCACCGTGCTGCAAAGAACGGCGGGAGCGGCGAGCAGAGCGAAAAGAATGGAAGAATTTTTCATACCTGTGCGGTTAATGTAGCACCGTTTTTTTTTCTTGGCAAGTCTGAAATTGAGTGCTATTGTCATGCCGCTATGAAGGCTTTGGGAAAATGGTGTCAGCGGGCTTGTGCGGCGGTATGCGTCGCTCTGCTGGGGGCGGCATGCCAATCTTCGTCCCCCGCTTCCCGCATTGAGGAAAATCCCGTGATATTCCGCTCTCTTTCCCCGGAGCAGCAGCTCATGGTGCAACAGGGGCGCATCTGCAAGGGGATGAGCAAGGAGGCCGTGTTTCTGGCATGGGGCAATCCCGGCTCTGCACCCCTGAAGGGAGAGAAGGCCGGTAAGTCTTTTGAGCGCTGGGTGTATACCCGCGAGCGCGCTGTGCCTGTACACAGCGTGGGCGGCGGGTGGTATGGCGACCCGTGGTGCCGCCACGGCTGGTATGAGCCCTACGGTGGCATGAGTGTGATGTATGTGCCCGAGGAGGCCGCCACCGTGACCTTCGAGCAGGATAAGGTGACGGAATGGGAAAGCCGAGGCAAGCTCGCACAATAACGAAGTTTTATATGAAACAGCAAATGCAATTTTTGACGCTTTCGACACCGGATATGTCGGTGCGCCTCACCAATTTCGGCGCGCGTCTGGTGAGTTTCTCCTATCAGGGCACGGACTGCCTGTACGGCCCCAAGACGGAGGAGGAGCTGCGCGCTGATACCTGCTACTGCGGCAGTATCTGCGGCCGCGTGGCCAACCGCATCGCGGGCGGGTGCTTTGAGCTGGACGGCCTGAGCTACGAGCTGGCTGTCAACAACGGGCCGAACCACCTGCACGGAGGCTTGTCGGGCTTCTCAGACAAGCTGTGGACGGTGGAGAGCGTGAGCGATACGCGTGCGGAGCTTTCCTACGTTTCCCCTGACGGGGAGGAAAACTACCCCGGCACGGTCACGGTGCATGCCGTGTACAGCGTGGAGGGGCGCTCGCTGAAGCTGGAACTGCGCGCGGAGACGGATGCTCCCACGCTGCTCAACCTTACGAACCACGCTTACTGGAACCTCAGCGGGCAGGGGACGATTGACCGCCACCTGTTGCAGGTGCCGGCCTCGGCCTACACGCCGATGGTGGCCAATATCCCCACGGGCCGCATCGAGCCGGTGGACGGCTCTCTTTACGACCTGCGCACGCCCGCTTTGCTGGGGCAGCGCAACGCGGAGGATGCTATCTCGGGCGGCTACGATGATAACTATGTGTTGCCCGCGCACGGCGGTGTGAAGCTCGCCGCTCTGCTGACCAACGGCATCCGCACCCTGCGCGTGCTGACGGATGCCCCCGGCATTCAGGTCTACACGGGCGACTATCTGCCGCTCAAGCGCGGCGGCGTGGCGCTGGAGGCGCAGAATTACCCCGACAGCCCCCACCGCCCCCATTTCCCGAGCATCGTGCTGCGCCCCGGCGAGCGCTACGCGCGCACCATCGTGTGGGAGATGGACTGACCAACGGTTCTGATTGAAAGGAAGGCGCACGGCAGCAATCTGCCGTGCGCATTTTTTTGCTCCGATGAGGCTCGTTCTGCCGGCGGGCAGGGCATGCGGATGGGTACGCGCACCTTGAGGCGTGCTCGTCGCTCAGGCATGGTGTCGACATGCCGATTCGCATGAGAGAATGGGGCTTGAAAGCCTATCCGGGACAGGGCGTGCAGGTGCCGCTGTCGGGTGTTAACGGAATGAATGAGGCCGCGCGCGCGTTCAGCCGCGGCGTGGAGGAACTGGCCGCAGGCGGACGCGAGTTCGCCGAGATGTACGACCGCGTGCAGACGGCGGGCGAGTTCTCCAAGCTTGACACGGCCTTGCAAAGCGTGGCCGAGGAAGCACAGACCGCCCTGAACGCTGCGGGGGAAGTCCCCGATTGGACGGAATCCTGGCAGCGCGAGACCGCCCCGGGTGTAGAGAAAGCTTTGGCAAATATCGCGGAGTCCCGACGGGACAAGGCCCGCAGCTATGCTGCGGAGGTGATGCATAAGGCCGGATTGGAGGCCCGCCGCAGTTATGAGGTGAGTCGCATCGCCCAGGCTCGCAGCGCTTGGAAATCCCGCGTGGAGGCTGCCGTGGCAAGCGGTAATGCGGCTCGCGCTGAGGCCTGTTTTGATGAGGGGCTCGGGGTTTTTGTGCCGCAGGATGAGGCCGAGGTTCAGCGGGCCTCCCTCGGCAGCCGCTGTCAGGCAAGTCTTTGGCAAAGTGCGGTGCAGGAGAATCCCCTGGAGGCACTTTGCGATTGGCAGGAGGGCCGTCGCGAGCTGCCCACGGGCAAGGAGGAGGCCGATGCCGTGGTGCAGGAGCTGGAGGAGACGGGCACAACCCTGCGCCGACGTTTGGGGGAGGGCTGCGCCGCTGCGTTGTTGCAGGGCGGCGCACCCGATGAGGCGTCTCTCACCAAGGCCTCGCGGGCGGGGCTGTTGCGCTATGATGCTGCGGCGAGGGTGAAGAATCTCAGCGCGCAGGAGGAGACGGAGTGGATGCACCGCGCCGATGCCTGTGCTGAGAATGAAGATGCCGTGGCCGATATGCGCCTGAGGCTCGCGACCCTGCCGGCTCCCGCAGAGCAGCGCCGCCGCCTGATGCAGTACTTTGAGGAGGGCCGCAAGATTTCGGGGGAGACGCGCCTGCGTATACGGGATGCGGTGTGGAATGTCGTCAACCGCGGCAGCCTGGGTTGCGCGGGGGATGCCGTGCCCCGCCATCGCGCGGGCCGCCTGATGCGTGAGGGACGCCGTTTTGTGGCGGCCGGGGATGAGCAGGGGCTGACGGATTGGTTGGCCCGCCTGAATGATCGCAAGCCTGTCTGGTTGTGCTTTGAAGAGAACAATAAGTGAGATTTTTTTTGATTTATGACGGAAGACCCGCAATTGACGGAGGAGCCGGAGCTGCAACCCGCAGCCGCTCCTGAAACAATGGCCCCCTCGGCCGACAGCGCTCCTCTTGCCCCGGCGGCGGAGCACCCGGCGGAAACGACGGAGACCGAGTGGCACGATGACGGTGTGTCGCTGCCCGATACCGTGAAACACGTGGATTGGAGCGCGATGATGCCGCAGAAGACCCCAAGCATGCATGACTTGGAGATGGCCCCTGTCCTGCGTACCCTGCCGACGAGTGAGAGCGAACCGCCTGCTGCCATGCAGGAGCCCTCGCCGGAACCTGCCGCAGAGGAGAAGGCGGAGCCCAAGCTCATTGATGCCAAAGAGGATTATTGGAGCCGCGTGCTGACGGGCAATCCCGACACCGTGCCGCAGGAGCTGCGTCAGCGTGTGGGGGCGGATGATGCCCTGGTGCCCGAGGAGGAGCGGGAGTATGAACTGCTTTCGGCCATTAACCGCTCGTGGTATGCCGATCATCATGAGGAGAGCCGTGAACAGGTGGCCGGGCAATGGCCGCAACTGCGCTCGCAGATGACGGAGCAGCTGGGCGTCGCGGATGATGAATCGGAGCTTTTCGATGCTCTGTCGCAGCAGCGGCAGGAGGAGAGCCGCCGGGCCGAGGCGGAAAGCATCTATCAGGAGGCCTACCTGTCCGCTTTGCGCGGAGAGACGGCAGAGCCCGTGCCCGCACAGGGTGAAACAGCCCCGACGTGGCAGGAGGCCCTGCGCCGCCGCGCTGCGGAGCTGGGTAGCGCCCGCCGAGAGGAGCTGAAGCCCATGGGCGAAAAGCTGGGTCGCGTGTTGGCCTGCATGCAGCGCTTTGAGGACGGTACCCTTGATAAGATGGTACGGATAGTGGCCGATGTGCCGCTGGTTTCCGAGGTGTTCGGCAGTATGGTGGATATGGATGAGGGGCAGCGCCGCGAGCTTTACGAGATTGCCCGCACGATGCTGCCGCCCGATTCGCGCAAGGCAGAGACGGATTCTCTGCTTTCGGCTATGTGGCAATCTGCCAAGCGCGGCGTGAGCGATATGCGCTACGGCCTGATTCAGGCGGCGGGTAACTTGGCAGCAAGCTCCTTGCAGTCTGTCTCGCGTCTGCCGCATGCGGAGGGCGCTCTCAAGCTTTCCAAGCGTGTGGACAGCTACATGCGCCTGGTGGAGGAGATGCGTCGATTCTCCGAGGAGGAGGCCTACCCCATCCGCTTGGAAGAGGATGCGGGCTTGCCCGAAGAGCTGGCGCTGGAGGTGACGCGTGCGGCTCCCGCCGCCGCGGCCTCCTTCTGCGGCGGTGCGGGCTTTGCGCTCTCCATGGGGTCGGGCTTGGGCCTGCATGTGGCGGATATGCGTCAGCAGGCTCCCGAGGGCAACATCGAGCTGCAGACGGGGGCCGGCATGCTGGTGTTCGGCGTGCAGGCCGGCATCGCCCACGGGCTCAATAGCATGGGGGCACGCCTCTTTGACCGCACGATGAACAGGTTCGCGCATGCCGCGGGGAGCGGGATAAAGGGATATTCCGTGCGCGCACTGGGGGCCGGCACCAAGGTGGCCGGGCTGACTATCGGCGGCATCCGCGATGTTCACGTGGGCCGCGTGACGGACATGGCTGCACGTGAGATGGTGGCTAAGCTGGACGGCACGGCCTCCAACGTCAATTGGAAGGAATACGGAGAGAATTGGGACGATATGGAGTGGAACCTGCGCGAGGCTGCCCGCAACCTTCCCTACATCCTCATCGGCTCGGGCCGCGTGGCGCTGCATCATTTCAGCAATCCGCGTGCCGTGGTGGGCGAGGAGCCGCAGTTGGCGGAGTGGGGCATTGATGAACCTACGCGCCGTCTTGTGCTCAATGAGCCGGATGTGCGCCGACAGGGACAGATGCTCTATGAGGCTCTGCACAACGGCAAGCGCTGGGGCGGTCTCGGCTTCCTCCAAGATGCGGCGCGCTCGCTGCGCCTGCTGCACACGGATGATTTTCACCTGTTTGAAAAGCCCGAGAATGTGCGCGATTTCATGAATTTGCCGCCGGAGACGTCGGCCCCCAATAACCGCCGCCTCGTGCTGCGCAACCCCGAGGACCCCGAGGCGTTGAAAACGCTCAGCGAGCGCCATGCCGGGGGCAAGGAGTTCAGCGACCCCAAGCGGGCGCTGCCCCTGCTGTTGCTCTCGGAGGAGTGGTTGCGCAAAGCCTTCCCCAAGGATATGGAGGGCTATCCCACGGCAAATGAGTTGGCGCCGGCGGAGTTGTGCAAGCTGGGTGATCATAGCCCGCAAACGGAGGCGCAACGCCGCGCCGCGGTGGATCGCACGATTAAGTATCTCGATGCGCTCAGCTACCGATTCCTCGTCAACAGCTCCTCCTACGGCTCGCTGCGCTTGGATGGGCGCTCCGCGGATGAGCTGCGCGCGGCGATGGACGGTGTGCGCAGTCAATTGATGGGGAAGGTGGCGGAGTCCGTCCTGCTGCGAGCGGGTGGCGCCACCCCCGCTGAGTCGGACGAGCTTTTCGGGCGATTCCTGTCGGATTATTACTCCAAGCAGCGCCACTACAGCGGCTTTACGTCGTGGTTGCGCTACATTGAGCCTAAGCGACTTTCGGAGCTGCATATCCACGGCCTCTCCGAGCGTGCGTTCCGCCGCGGCCCCAACCTGCGCCGCGGCAAGTTCCCCGAGTTGCAGCATGCCTATTGGATGTTGCAGGGGCTGCACCACAGCATTGAATCGCTGGTGCGTCTGTTGCCGCATCAGGCGGATTTTCAGGCGGCTATCGCCCGCGGCATGACGCCGCAGGAGTCTTATGCCCACCTGCTGCACCGTGAAATGGGCTCCCGCTTGCCGCAGTCGGACTGGTTCCCGCAGCAGCTGACGGAGGATGTAACCGACCGCGGCAGCATGGCGGAGAAAAACCGCACCTTGGCCGAAAATTACCGCCGCCTGACGGGCGTGACGACTGAGAGTACCGAGGGCGCGGACGGGCGCACTCTCTGGCGCATTCAGACGCCGGACGGGCACTACACCCACTGGCATGACAAGGAGGATCATGCCCTGAGCGAGCTGGTGGTCAATGCCCGCATGCGCTACCTGCCGCTCGGCTTTCCGATGCAGTCCGAGCTGTTGACCGCAGGGACCGGTGAGGAGGGCTTTGATGCTGCGAAGGTCGGTTTGGATAGGCCTTGGCTCTACTCCTACTTCGACCGCCTGAGCGCCATTGCTTCCGGTGATCTGACCCGTTTCTGGCAGGAGGATTCCACCCGCATGGTGCCCGGTGCCTCGCCGGAGCTCTTCCGCGACCACAGCTCGTATCGCGATACCTTGGCCAATCCTTACTTCCGCGCCGATGAGGCCAACCCCGGCATGTGGTTGGTGGATGAGCGCAGCGTGCGTTCGCCCTATTCTGTTGCCAAGGCCCGTTTTGAGACCTATTGGCGCAATCGCTTGTTCAGCGGGTGGTTGGAACCGCAGGAGGCCTTGGACTTCCTGACGCGCCGCAAGGTGATTGACGATGCCGAGAAGGCACGTCTGGAAGAATTGGGCGAGGTGCGCGTGCGCCATGTCCTGACGCCCGCTATTTTCTTTAGCGGAGAGGACCTGGCCCGCTTCAGGCCCTATGCGGACTTGGACGGTCTGCGCAACGGTTTGTCGCGCCATTTAGCCAACTATACGACGGGCTATTTCCTCGCGCATCTCAAGGAGATGCCTATGCCGGATTCCGTGCGGGAGTGGTTCGCGTTGGCGCCCTTCCGCCCGGAGTATGCGCTGCGCCGCAGCGGGCACCGCGGCACTGAGATTCGCACGGTGTCAGGCCACCGGGACTCGGAGCAGACGATGAAGTGGACGCACCAGAGCTCGGCTGAGCAGGTGAATCTCGAGTTGGACCTTGCCGACCGCATTCGTGCGGAGGAGCAGGAGTCCGGCCCGGAGTCTCTGAGCAACGATCCCTTCTTCCCCCTGATGTACGAGGCTTTGGAGTTGCCGATGTCCCGGCGCACAGAGCAGGGCTGGGGCTATGTGGCCGGCGGTACGGATATCTTCCGCCAGCGCCACCCCGAGCTGTGGAACCTGCTGGAAGAGCCCGAGCGCGGGTGGCATCTGCTCAGCGAGGACAGCCGTGAGACCCTGCGACGTCGTGCGCCGCAGACGCTGGGCGAGCCGGATGCCTATGTGTCCGTGGTGCCGGAGCCGCTCCTGCAGCTGGCGGATGCTTTGCGCAAATATCCCGAGCTGCGCCGCTATGATTTCGTGAACGGAGATGAAAATCGCCTACTGCGCATGGATATCCCGGAGCTCGAGGTGCCGACATATAAGCATGCGGGCAATCCTTTTGAGCGCTTGGCTGACCACGGCGGTGACGGGGTGATTCGCAGCGGTTTCGATTTGACCGAGCTGAGCGAGTATCCCGAGCCCCTGCGCTCTGACGAACAGTTGCGCCGCGCGCTGCACACCTTGTCTTCCCTGCGGCGTGCTGTGGTGGACTTTCCCTATGCGGACAAGGACGGCGTGTGGTGGGACGGCGTGCCCTATGGCGGTGCGGACGGTAATAAGCTCCCCGGTATGGAGGATGATTGGGTGGCCCATCGCCCGATGTCGGAAATCACGCGTCTCTTCGGCGAAATGCCGGAGGATGGTTCCGCCGTGTTGAACTTGGGCGTCAACGACTTCTCGGCACGTCCCTCGCTGCCGGAGAACGCCTTCTCCGCCATGACGGTGTACCGCTCCCCCGAGTACCCCCTCTCGCAGTTGCGCCTCATGCCCGGCGACCGTTTCTCGCAGGACTCGGATTCCCGTAACCCCTACGTCGTGCAGTCCTTTGTCGGGGCGCCTATGCGTCAGGGCTTCATGTTGCGCAACGGTGTGTCCGGCGGCTTCTTCTTCCAGCCGCTCCAAAGCTTCATGGGTGATGTGTCCAAGGAGTATGTGGGCCACATGGCCGGGTGGCGCGGGCATGAGGCCTTGGATCAGATGCTGGACTCGCTCATGATGCGCACGAAGAGTGCCGAGGATTTGGAGGCATCCCGCTACGACAGCTTCCCGAACAGCGAAATCCTCATGCAGCTCACCGAGGACAGCCGCTTCGATCGCTCGCTACAGGGGCGCTCGCCGCATGAGCTGAACCCCGATGAGGCCTTGGCCGCTACATGGTTCTATGCCTTGGCCCGATATCAGTTCGGCAAGGACAGCGCCGAGGCGGCGCAGGAGCTGCTGGCTATCCACAATTTCATGGAGGAGCACCCCGAGCGCATGGAATCCATGAAGAAGATGCTCAACGAGCACCGCCTGTGGTATGATCTGGACCCCGGCGATGTATGGGTTCCCGTGGCGGCCGCTTCGGCGGAGAACCGCCATTTCAAGGCTGTTCGCCGCGAAATGGAGATGCGTAAAGCCATGGAGGAGGAACGCAGAGCAGCCGAAAATCTCAAGCGTTATCGTGATGAGATGATGCGCGTGAAACACGGCAACTACATCCACCGCACCACCAGCGATGACTACTGATACGGAACAACTCAGGTTCGGCGGGCGGCTGGATAACCCGCTCTGGCGCTTGCAGCACCTGTACTGGATTGAGACGAAGAGCGGGCGTATGCAGCGCTTTGCCCCGAATGCCGCCCAGCTGCGGCTCCACAGAAATCTGTGGAGCCGCAATGCGGTGCTCAAGGCGCGTCAGCTGGGCATCTCCACCTATGTGGCGATGCTCATGCTCGACCGCTGCCTTTTCACACCTAACTTTCATGCGGGCATTATCGACAAGACGCTGCCCGATGCAGAGATGAAGCTGGAGAAGGTACGCTTTGCGTGGGAGCATCTTGACTATGTGCCGCCCGGTGCGGATGCGCGGGAAAAGGCGCTTGCCTACCTCGGTGGGCTCATCAAACAGCGCAGCGGCGCGCTTAAAAAGCAGGAGTGGCACCCCGTCACCGATGCCCGCACGCGGCTGGGCTTTGCCAACGGCAGCGATATCCGCTTGGGCACCACCCTGCGTGGCGGCACGCTGCAGTTGCTGCATGTCTCGGAGTTGGCTCACGTGTCAGTGCATGCGCCGTGGCGCGCGCGCGAAATTCGCACGGGCGCCATCAACACCGTGCCCGCAGAGGGCGTCATCATTCTGGAGAGCACGCACGAGGGCGGACGCTACGGCGTGAACTATGAGATGACCGTGCAGGCCATGGAGAATGCGGCGAAGGAGGAGCTCTCGCCGTTGGATTTCCGTTTCTTCTTCTTCAGCTGGGCGGACCAGCCGGACTACGCGCTGCCCGGCAGCGGCGGGTGGAGCGATACGCTGGCGGCTTATTTCGAGAAGCTGGAGACGGAGCAGGGGGTGAAGCTGACGCACGCACAGAAGCTCTGGTACGCCCGCATGGAGCGCACCATGGGTTCCGCCATGCGGCAGGAGTACCCCACGACGCCCGAGGAGGCGTTTTCTACCGGCAACGACGGCGCCATCTACGGCCACCAAATCGCCCTGTTGCGTGAGCAGGGGCGCGTGGGCACGGAGTTCGAGGTGTTTCCGAACGAGGCGCTGTACACGGCGTGGGACCTCGGCCTGTCGGACCACACGGCTATCTGGCTGGTGCAGCAGGTGGGCGGTCAGGTTTACTGGCTGGACCACTATGCCGCCAATCAGCTGCCGCTGGAGCACTATGCGGCCAAGATGCACGAGTGGGAGTCGCAGTACGGCACCATCTCCACGCACCTGTTGCCGCATGATGCCGCTCACCGCGACCCGCACGGGCAGTCCTATGTGGAGAGTTTGGCGAAGGAGGGGATTAACCGCGTGCGCGTGGTGCCGCGTACGCCCGATGTGTGGCGCGGCATCAATGCGCTGCGCGTGCTGCTTTCGCGTAGCTGGTTCCACCGCCGCACGCTGGTGCCGCGCATCAACCTGCGCGGGGAGAAGGAGCCGAGCGGGCTATCCTGCCTGGAGATGTACCGCAGCGCGCCCGCGGGCACGGGTGGTGCCCTGCGTGAGACGCCGCTGCACGATGCCGCCTCCCACAGCGCGGATGCCGCCCGCATGTTTGCCGAGGCGCTGTCGCACGGCTTGGTGGCTCCGCTCGCCCCTGTCCGCATGCCGGGCAAGCGCGCCCGTATGTGAAAAAAATCCCCGCTCGGCGGCTGCTGAGCGGGGATTTTTGTCGAGAAGAGGGGGTGGGTTTATTTGCTGGTGGCGTAGATGGAAATCTCTGCCTGTCGCCCGCCGAGAATCTGCTGCGCGCGCAACAAGGCCTTGCGGGTGGACATGTTGGGGTTCTTCGGCTCCACAAGGAAAAGGTTGCTCTCGCCCGCTGCGCAGTCCTGTTGCAGCAGGTCGTACACACCGCTCTTTTTCAGGATGCGGAACACATCTCGGCTGGCACCCGAGATGATGAGGTGGCGGCCCTTTTCGCGCATGAAGCGAATCAGCTCCTCCAGCGCGCAGACGGAGGTGGCGTCCAGATTGCGGGCGTTGCGCATGCGCAGCACGACGATGGCAAGGCTGGGGTCCTCTGCAATGCGGGCCACCTGCTGGCGGAAGAGGTCCGCCGCGCCGAAAAAGAGGTCGCCCTCTACATGCACGATGGAGATTTGTGGCTGGCGCATGGCGGAGTCGTCCGCCGCGCGCAGCGTCCCCTTGTCATCAAAGGCGTATTCCACCAGCTCGGGGCGGGAGGCCTTGCGCAGGAAAAGGGAGACAGAGATGACCACGCCCACGAAGATGGCGATGTGCAGCGGCAGCAGCAGCGCCGCAATGAAGGTGATGACGAGCACGGCTGCATCCCCCGGGGTGGAGCGGAAACAGATGCGCAACAGCTTCTTGTCGTAGAGCGAGATGGCGTTGGCCAGCACGAGGGCGGCCAGCACGCAGTGCGGAATCTTGGAGATGAGCGGGAAGCCCGCCAGTATGAAGGTGATGCCGAGGCAGAGCAGACCGCAGTAGATGCCGGAGAAGCGCGTCTTGGCCCCGCTGTTGTAGTTGAGCACGGAGCGCGTGAGCGAGGCGGAGCAGGGGAGCGAGGTGGTGAGAGCGGAGCCCATGTTGGCCATGCCGACGGCGAAGGTGTCCTGATTGAGGTTCAGCGGCTCGCCCGTCTTGGCGGAGATGGTCTTGCTCATCACCGTCTGCTCCAGCGTGGAGAGGAAGGCGATACCCACGATGATGGGCACCAGCTCGGCCACGTGCTCCGTGAAGGCGCCGAGGGCGGGCGGGGTGCAGACCAAATCGCTCATGGTGAAGTCGCGCAGCATGCGCACGCCGCCGTACCAATCCGCCGCCCAGGGCAGCTGCAGCAGGGCGTTGAGCGCGCTCATGAGCAGCAGGATGATGGCGAATGTGGGCAGGAAGCGGAAATATTTTTTGAGCGGAATGAAGAGCACGAAGGTGATAGTGCTCAGCATGATGGGCTGCCATTGCACGGCATCGAGGTTAGCGAAGATAGCCGAACACATGGAGAAGAAGGAACTGCCGCCCTGCACATCATTCAGCCCCAGCACATAGCGCATTTGGGATGCGATGATGAGCGTGGCCGCACCCGTGATGTAGCCCACCAGCACGCTGCGGCTGACGAATTGCAGCATCTCCGTGGCCTTGATAAAAGCGCCGATGACGCAGAGCAGACCCGCCATGAATACAATGAGCGGAACGAAGGTCATGGGGTGCGCCTGAATGGCAGGGGAGGCCGCGAGGAAAAAGCTTGCCAACATGAAAGCCGTGGCATTGCTGGGCCCGCTCACCGTCAGGCTGCAACGGGTGAAAAGCGGGGCAATGAAGGTGCCTACCGTGGCGGCCATGATGCCGTAGATGCTGTCCAGCCCTGCCATGGCGGCGAAGGCCATGCCCTGCGGCAGACCGACCAGCGCTACATCCACGGCGGCTTTCAGGTCGTGCCCCGCCTTGCCGAGCGTGTAGCCTTTGAGGGCGTGGCGAACGGGCAGGGGGTCTATCTTGCCTTGCTTGAGAAAACGCTGCACCCCCAGACGGGTGAGCCGCATGGTGTGGGCGAAGCTGCTCATGAGCCTCTATCCTAGCAGGTCGCCCCTCTCATTTCAAGGGTGAATCGGCTGCTTTTGCCATTTTAGCTCTCTGACAGGCAGCCGCGCCACACGGCCTCGTGCGCCTGAGCGGGGGTGCAGGGGCGGAAATGGAGTTGCGGAACGCGGTCGAAGCCGCGCAGCTTGGCGGAGAGGTTGTAGCGGATGCGGGTTTGGAGTCGCTCCGTCCAGAAATCTGCAAAGAGCTCGAAGCGGGCGGGGGCGTGGGTGGCCGTCAGCAGGTGGAGCAGGCGGCTCACCATTTCTTCCGTCAGGGTATGGTCCTCATAGTCCAGCGTTTCCCATGCGGTCGGCAGGGGGAGCAGGTGTAGCGTGTCGCAAGGGGTCAGCACGCCGCGCCTGCGGAAACAGCCCTGTGGCGGAAGATGTGGGGGGAGGTAGAGCGCGAGCGTTTCTTCCCGCGCGGAAATCAGACCCGCCGCGGCGTTGGCTCGGCGCACGGAGCAGCCGTAGCGAGCACGGAGGTGGGCGGCGAGCCCCGTCTCCGGCAGGGCGGGGGGCAGGTTGAGCACCACGCGGTGCAGGCGTTTGCGTCGCGTGGCGGCATCCATCCAGTCATCGAGGCTGGCCTCCTGCAGCAGCGAGAAGCGCGCCTCCTGCTGCCTTAGCACGCGGCCCGACATATCAGCCACCTCCAGCACGCCGCGCAGAAAACCTTGCTCCGCTTCCGCGCGGAAGAGCGCGCAGACAGCGTGGGCGGCGTTGTAGGCATAGAGCTGCACGGGGCGGCCGCCGCCCGAGGGTACGGTGCCTTTCAGACGCAGCACGCCTTGCAGGCAGAGCGAGGCCACCGCCTTGTTGATGGTGACGAGGCTCAGCCCCGAGGCGTCCGCGAGTTGCGGGCGGGTGGCTTCCATGCGGTCCTGCATGAGGCGAATAACGGTATCCTGAGCGGTCACTTTATAAATGGGGTTAAGAAAGTATAGGATGTTCTTTCGCTTTTGGCAAGATTTTTTGTTGTGCGTTGACAATAAGATGTTAAAATGGACGCTGTGAAGCGTGGATGGCGGTCGCCGTTCTGCCTCGGCTCGACACGGAATGCCGCTTCTGATAAGCTGTTCTCAACAAAAACCTCTCTCTCAAACATATGAAATACATCTTCGTTACCGGCGGCGTTGTTTCCTCCCTCGGCAAAGGTTTGGCGGCCGCTTCCATCGGCACGCTGCTCGAGCACTGCGGTCTGGAAGTCACCATGCAGAAGTTCGACCCCTACCTGAACATCGACCCCGGCACCATGAGCCCCTACCAGCACGGCGAGGTGTACGTGCTCAACGACGGCGCGGAAACCGACCTCGACCTCGGTCACTACGAGCGTTTCGTGCATTGCGAGCTCTCCCGTCTCAACAACCTGACCAGCGGCAAGGTGTTCGAGCACGTGCTGGAGAAGGAACGCCGCGGCGACTACCTCGGCAAGACCGTGCAGTACATCCCGCACGTCACCAACGAAATCAAGCAGCGCCTCTACGACCTCACCGAGAAGAACAAGGACTGTGATGTCATCATCACCGAAATCGGCGGCACCGTGGGCGATATCGAAGGCTACCTCTTCCTCGAAGCCCTGCGCCAGTTTGCGCTGGAGGTGGGCCGCCACAACTGCTGCTTCATCCATGTGACCCTGCTGCCCTACATCAAGGCTGCGGGCGAGACCAAGACCAAGCCCACGCAGCAGAGCGTTGCCAAGCTCCGCGAAATCGGCATCCAGCCCGACATCATCGTCTGCCGCACGGAGATGGACAATCTCACCGAGGACGAGAAGAAGAAAATCGGCATGTTCTGCAACGTCGCGCCCCGCAACGTTGTGGCCTTCTGCGATGTGAAGCACAGCATCTACGAATGCCCCATTGACCTCGGACGCGACCGCGTGGACCGCATCGTGACGGAAGTGCTCGGCATCACGGTTCCCAAGCCCAAGATGGACGACTGGCAGAACTTCGTGGGCCGCGTCATCCACCCCAGCCACAGCGTCAAGATTGCCGTGGTCGGCAAGTACATTTCTCTTCAGGATGCCTATAAGTCCATTTACGAGAGCTTTACGCACGCCGGTGCTGCCAACGACTGCCGTGTGAACATCCTGCGTGTGGATGCCGAAGCGCTGGAGAGCAGCGATTGCGAGACCATGATCGGTGATGTGGACGGCATCCTCGTCCCCGGCGGCTTCGGCGACCGCGGCGTGGAAGGCAAGATTAAGGCCGCGCAGTACGCCCGTGAGAAGGGGATTCCCTTCTTCGGTATCTGCCTCGGCATGCAGATTGCCGTCATTGAGTACGCCCGCAACGTGCTGGGCCTCAAGGATGCCAACTCCACCGAGTTCGCAAAGGACACGACGAACCCCGTCATCTGCCTGCAGGAAGAACAGAAACTCATCAAGAACATGGGTGCCACCATGCGTCTGGGCGCGTACCCCGCCCACATTCAGCCGGGCACGCTGTGCAGCAAGCTCTACGGCGGCAAGGAGGTCATCTCCGAGCGTCACCGCCACCGCTACGAGTTCAATGCCGACTACCGCGAGCAGTTGGAGAAAGCTGGCCTTGTGATTTCCGCCGTGAACGATGAGCACGGTCTGGTGGAAGTGGTCGAGCTGCCCAGCCACCCCTACTTCATCGCCTGCCAGTACCACCCCGAATTCCAGAGCCGCCCCACCACGCCGCACCCGCTCTTCTCGGGCCTCGTGGCGGCTGCGCTGGAATACAAGCAGGCGTGATTCGGGAATTACAAATTACAATTTACAAATTACAAATTGGAAAATTGGCGCGGCTGACGCCGCGGGGATTTTACACTCGGTCTGACGTGCCGTCAGACCGAGTTTCCTGCCACAAGGGAACGATATGTTTTGGCTTGATATAGTAGTCGTAGCGGCGTATTTCTGCGCGATTTTCGGCATCGGGTTGTATGCCGGGCGCAAGCAGGATAATCTCGAGGATTATGCGCTGGGCGGGCGGCGGATGCCGTGGTGGGCGATTCTTGCGTCCATCATCGCGGCGGAAATCAGCGCGGCAACCTTCCTCGGCACGCCGGGCGAGGGCTTTGCGCTGCGCAATTTCACCTATGTGCAGCTCGGCATCGGCACGCTGCTGGGGCGCATCATTGTGGGGAAGCTCTTCCTGAAGCCGTACTACGATTACAAGGTCGTCTCCATTTATGAGTACCTTGAAAAACGCTTCGGCGTGACGACGCGCCGTTGGGCGAGCGTGACCTTCCTCATCAGCCGCGTGTTGGCCAGCGGCACCCGCCTGTTCTTCGCGGGCATTCTGCTGGTGATTGCGTACATGTTCATCGTGGGGCGCGAGACGGCCACGGCGGGCGAGACGGTGGTTATCTATATCGCCGCGCTCACCCTCATTACGCTGGTGACGGCGGTGTACACCACCCTCGGTGGGCTCAAAGCCGTGGTGTGGACGGATGTGTTGCAGGCGAGCATTTTGTTCATCGCCGTGTTCACCACCATCGGTCTGCTCTTTTGCAACATCATGGGGCAGGGGAGCGTTGCTGAGGCATGGACGACCATCTGTGCCACCCTGAACGATACCTCGCACAATCCCTGCGGCACACCCAACCTGAAACCTTTTGCCCTGTTTGACTTCGGTATCACGGGCGAGGGCTTTATCGCTGATGTAAAGAACATTCTCGGGAGCGAATATACCCTCTGGACGGCTTTCCTCGGCGCGACCTTCATCACCATGGCGACGCACGGCACCGACCAGGATATGGTGCAGCGCATGCTTGCCGCCAAGGACAGCCGCACGGGCACCCGCGCCGTCATCCTTTCGGGCGTTCTGGATATGCCCATCGTGCTGGTGTTCCTCACATGCGGCATGCTGCTCTACGTCTACTTCACGGTGAACGGCATTGCACCGCCTGAGAAGCAGATTGAGATTTTCCCGCACTTCATCATCCACTATCTGCCTGCGGGCATCCGCGGTTTGCTGGTCGCCGCCCTGCTGGCCACGGCCATGGGCAGCCTCTCCACCGCACTGAACGCGTTGGCCACCACCGCTACGCGAGACTGGTATCGCGATGTCTTTTGCCCGCAGGCTACGGAAGCGCAGATGCTCCGCGCGGTCCGCGTGCTGACGGTCGTGTTCGCCGCTCTGCTTATCCTCGTGGGCGCGGTCACGGCGTGGTACGCCGTCATGGACCCGACCATCCGCATCCTGCCCATCGCGCTCGGCATCTTCGGCTACACCTACGGCTCGCTGCTCGGCATCTTCCTGCTCGGCATGCTCACCAAAACCCGCGGCTCCGACCTCGGCAACGTCCTAGGCATGCTCGCGGGGTTCGCCACCGTCATCACGCTGGAAATCCTCGGTCGCCAAGGTGTCTTGCCGCCTATTGCTTTCCCCTGGCGCGTTACAATCGGTACGCTTGCCACGTTTGCGGTGGCTGCATGTTTCCGCAAGAAAGCCAGAGGCGTTGAGCAGTGTGAAAAAACGCGCGCTTGATACCGCAAGGTAGTTCACAGCCTGCCGGTGGGTGCACGCGCGAGACCGGGGAGGAAGGGGGAGTGTTTATTCTCCGCAGTGGGCGTAGCGCTTTAGGGCTTCGATGAAGGAGAGGCTCAGCGGCCCGAGGTTGCGGTTGCGGTGGGTGATGTAGCCGATACGCATCGTGCCTTTATGTTTGAGCGGGATGGCGACGATTTTCGGGTTGGTGAGCTCGAAATCGTGCACGCCGCTGCACACGGTGTAGCCTTTGATGCCCACCAGCAGGTTGAAGAGCGTGGCGCGGTCGCTCACGCGCACTTTGCGCCCGTGTTCCTCCGTGCTGAACATCTCTTCGGAGCAAAAGAAAGAGTTGTGGCTTCCCTGATCATAGAAGAGGTAGGGGTAGGCATGGAGGTCTTTGAGCCGCACATAGGGGCGGTCGGCTAGCGGGTGATTGCGGCTCAGAAAGACATGGGGCTTGGCTTCGATGATTTCCGTGAAGACGCAGTCTCGCTCGCGGAAGATCTTTCGCAACACGTCCTCGTTGAAGTCATTGAGGTAGAGGATGCCCAGCGCGCTTCGCATCTCCGCAACGTCTTCGATGATGCCGTAGGTTTCTGTTTCGCGGAAGGAGAAGTCATACAGATCGTCTTCGTGTTCGCGGATGAGATCGGCGAAGGCGCGCACGGCAAAGGAATAGTGCTGAGAGGAGATGGCAAAGAGCCGCTTGCCGCTTTGCTTTTGAAGAAATTTACCCTGTAGCAGTTCCGCTTGTTCGAGCACTTGTCGCGCGTAGGCCAGAAACTCCTCGCCTTTGTGCGTGGTGGTGATGCCGCGGGCAGTGCGTTTATAGAGCAGGAAGCCGAGTTCATCTTCCACCTCGCGGATGGTCTTTGTCAGGCTCGGTTGGGAGACGAAGAGAGCCTTCGCCGCACCTGTGACGGAACCGATTTCCGCCACGGCTACAAGATACCGCATTTTTTGCAGCGTCAGGGTGTTCATGTTCTTCGTCATTGTAACGCAGAAGAGAGGGGATGCAAGGAAAATGGAACGATAACGCAATGAAAAGTTTTATAGGCAAGCCATAACCTGTAGTTATGTACGATTTACGATGTACGATGTACGAAGGAGGGAATTCGTGCGGCTACGCCGCAGGTCTGTCAATCGCCGCGCTTCAGGCGCGGCGGGCGGTAAGCTCGTGGTTGAGTCCTTTCCTGCGGCGATAGCCGCACTCTTCTCCACTTCGTACATCGTACATCGTCCATCGTACATCAAACAAGTGCTTTCGCCAACAAGGCCATGAGTATCAACGCGGCGGGGTAGGCCGTGGCGTAGGCAATGACCGGGGTTTGCTTGTCCGTCTTGGCCGTGATGGCACCGAGGGCGGGGGTGGAGGTCATGCCGCCACAGATGCCGCCGAGGGCTTCCTCCATGCTGAGATGCAGGACACGGCGGGCAAAGAGATAGCCGATGAGCAGCGGAACGGATGTGACCGCTACGCCGATGAAGAACATCGTGAGCCCCTGTTGGCGCAGCGTTTCCACCAGCGCAGAACCGCCGCTGACACCCGCGCCTGCGAGGAAGAGCATGAGCGCGAATTCCATGAGCAGAATACGGGCGTTGCGGGGCATGTATCCCGCGATGGGACCGATGTGCCCGAAGTGGCCGAGGATGAGCGCCACCAGCAGGGGCCCGCCCGCCATGCCGAGGGAGAAGCCGCCGCCCTCGCCGCTGCCGAGCGTCAGCTTGCCGAGGGCGATACCCAGCGCCACGCCCACGCTCAACGACAGGATGTCCGCCGTGCCGATGGCCGTGCTGCGGTGGCGGCACTTGGTCTTGAACGCAGCGATATCCTGCGGCAACCCCACCACGCGGAGCACATCGTTGCGGATGATTTCCGTGTCGTCCGAGGGAACGAAGGTGACACCGAGACGCGTGATGCGGGAGACGATAACGCCGTCATGCGCCGGGGTGTCCAGCTCGCCGAGCGTGCGGTTGCTCATGCTCTTCTCCAGCACGATAACCTCCGCGCTCTCGCCCGCAAAGCGGTTGCCGACGGGGGTGTCCTCATCCGGGCTGCCGATGAGCAGGGTATCGCGCTCCGACTGCTCGCGCGTGCCGACCAGCAGCACGCGCGCGCCCTCCTCCCAGCAATCCTCTGCATGCAGGGGCACCAGACGCCCCTCGCGCAGGATGCGGGTGACACGGCATTGCAGCAGCCCCTCATGCACGGTGGCGACGATGGGCGTGCCGAGCAGGTTCGGGTGGCTGACCCTCACCACGCGGGTGATAATCTGCTGAGGGTCGGCGGCGGCATCGGCGCGGCGCGTGCTTTCCCACGGGCAGCGCAGCAGCCGCGGCAGCACCTGCACAAAGAGCACCACGCCCACCACGCCGAAGGGGTACACGACACCGTAGCCGATGTTGACGGCGGCGGTGTCCGCGCCCGCCTGTTGCAGGGCTTCCGTGGCAGCGGCAAGACCGGGGGTGCTGGTGCAGGCCCCCGCAAAGAGCCCCGCACCCACGGCGTGCGAGATGCCGAAAAGTTCGCAGCCCGCATAGGTGATGCACCAAGCTGTGCCCACCACCACGAGAGAGAGCAGCACCAGCCCCGCCCCGCGACTGCGCAGGGAGGCGAAAAAGCGGTTGCCTGCTCCCAGCCCGACGCAGTAAACGAAGAGCGCGGTGCCGAGCTCTGTGACCCCGTTGGGCACACTCAGCCCGAAGTGCCCTGCCGCCAGCGCGACAAAGAGCACGCCGGAACTGCCGAGGGAGACGCCCTTCAGTGAAATGCGTCCCAAAGCCAGCCCCAGTGCCAACACAGCAAAGAGAACAAAGACAGGTGTGTGCAGAAGCGCGGTCATGGTGAGAAACGCGCTTCAGGCGCGATGGCTGGGGTGAATGAAGCCGCAGATGACGGCGTAGCTAAGGGCAACAATGCCGCCGATGAGCAGCAGAAGCTGCAGGAAGGGGGCGGCGATTTCTCGGATGTGGTCGTTGAGAAGCGGCTGCAGCAGGAGGAGAATGGCAACACCCGCCATGCTGAAGAGACAGGGGGCTGTTTCATTGCCGGTGCTGTGCATGCGGCGGGCAGAAACCGCCAACCAAGGCAGAAGCAACAGCGCACAGCCGGCGCTCAGCAGCGCATGCGGGGGAAGCAGCATCGCGCCGCCGATAATCAGCGCCGTCAGAGCCGTGATGCACCACCAATCTTTCCGCGAAGCGGAACCGTTAAAGTCAAACAGGAATCGTAACATAGGCTGTATGAAAAGGGGGTATCCTTTTCGGTGTTGCATTGTACGCCTGTTTTGTCGCGCGGAAAAATACATCCTTTTTGCGCGTTCGGATAACTCTGTGTTATGGATAACGTTGAGTTATCTCTCTGCTGATTTCGAGGTTATGGAAGGCGCTCCGGCGATGAGAAAGCGCTCCGCTGCGTGCAGCAGCGGAGCGCGAAAGCGGAAGACTTTTTATTCAGAGCGCGGTTTCAGCCGCGCGTTCTGCGCTTTTTTCGGGTGCTCTTCTCTCAGAGGGGATTGCACGCGTTGTAAATCTTGTGCGCCGTTTCCTCATCGATGGGGTGGACGCCCGCGAGCGTGGTGCCGCCGTGGACGCAGACGGCCGCTTGGGCCATGGACTCGAAGTCTGCATCGTGGGGAATGCCCAGCTCCTCCATAGTCTGCGGCAGGCCGAGCTCCTTGTACCAGCAACGCAGGCGGCGGATGCCTTCGCGGATGACGCCCACGATGTCGCGGTTGGGGGTGACGCCCATCACATTCGTTGCCCACTGGAAGAAGATGCCGGGGTTGTGCGGATAGACCTCCTCGAAGTAGGCGGGCACGATGACGGCCAGGCCGCCGCCGTGCGGCACGTCGTAGACGGCGCTCAGCTCATGCTCCAGCGCGTGGCAGGCCCAGCTCTGTGCGCGGCCCACGCCCAGCAGGTTGTTGTGCGCCACGGTGCCCGAGAGGGCGAGCTGCCCCCATGCCGTCACATCCGTGGGATTGCGGCGCAGGATGGAAGCCTGCTTGAGGATGGTGCGCATCGTGGCCTCGCACAGCTCATCGGAGAGGTCGGTGCGGGCCGTGTTGGTAAAGTAGCGCTCGAAAATGTGGCAGAGCATGTCACAGGCGCCGTAGGACATCTGGATGGGCGGCAGGGAGAGGAAAAGGGTGGGGTCGACAATGGAGAGCACGGGGCGCAGGGACTCGGCACCGTAGCCCAGCTTGCGGTTGGTAGCCTCGTTAGTGAGCACGGTGTTCGGGCTGTTCTCGCTGCCGGCGGCGGGGAGAGTCAGGATGGTGGCCACGGGCAGGGGCTCGGCATAGGGCTTTTCCTCGTGCGTGTAGAGTTTCCACACATCGCCCGCATGGGTGACGCCCGCGGCAATGCCCTTGGCGGAGTCGATGACGCTGCCGCCGCCGACGGCCAGAATGAAGCCGATGCCTTGTTCGCGGCAGAGCGCAATACCCTTGCGAACCAGCTCCACACTCGGGTTGGCCTTCACGCCGCCCAGCTCTACATAGGAAATGCCCGCCGCCTCCAGCGAATGGGCCACGGCATCAAACACGCCCGTGCGCTTCACGCTGCCGCTGCCGTAGTGCAGTAACACGCGGTTGGTGTAGGGTTTCAGCAGTTCGCCGATGTTCTTGTGTTCGCCCTCACCGAACACGTAGCGCGTCTTGTTGTAATAGTTGAAGCTGAGCATGAGCGCATTGTACACGTAACATGAGCCTGTGGCAAGCCCTGACTTTTATCGCAGCCCGAGCACCGCAATCCAATGTTCACCCTCGCAAGTGCGGAGTGAGATGTCGCGGAAGCCCGCCTTGCGGAACAGGTCTTCAAACTCCGCTTTCGTGGGGTTGAATAGGTGGTAGCGCTCGATGTTCTCGCGCGTCTCGGCGGAGAGGCTGCCGTCCTCGTGAATGTCCGCAATGAGGAGGAAGGTGCCGCCCTTCTTCAGCACGCGGCGCACCTCCCGCAGATTCTCCTGCGGCTGCGGCCAGAAATAAAAACTCTCCACCGTGGTGATGAGGTCGAAACAGCCGTCCGCAAAAGGTAGCGCCTCCACCGAGCCTTGAACGACCTCCATGCACCCCGCGGCAATCGCCTCCGCGTTGAAACGGCGGGAACAGTCCACGGATACGTCGGAATAATCCACCCCCGTGACATGCCCCTGCGGCACGCGCGCCGCCAGCCGCCGCAGCGTGGCACCGCCGCCGCAGCCGATATCCAGCACCGCCGCATCGGGGGCAGGGGACACATGCGACAAGCCCCACTCCGTCACCGCCGCGTGGCTGTCATTCATGCGGGAGAGCATCTGTTCGCCCGCTTCTCCCTGCGGTTTGGCGGGGTTGCCCTCCCGCGTGATACGCCGTTCTTCCTCCGTTGCCATGCCCCCAGCATACCCTACGCCCCGCCCCCGCCGCAAGCAAAAAGCCTCTGACCGCAAGGTCAGAGGCTTTTTCGATTTTCTGCGCGGGCTTGCACGCGCCTAACTTAAAAAATAGTACCTAGTAAATAGTACTTAGTACATCCGCTTGTGAAGTTTACTTCACAAGCGTGTGGCCCGTCATCTCCGCGGGCTGAGCTACGCCGAGGAGGTGGAGCAGGGTGGGGGAGATGTCGGCAAGGATGCCGTCCTCCATCGTCACGGAGTCCTGATCGGGGCCGCAGTAGATGAGGTCAACAAGGTTCGTGGTGTGAGCCGTGTTGGGGGAACCGTCGGGGTTCATCATGTTCTCGCAGTTGCCGTGGTCGGCGCAGATGAGGCAGCAGCCGCCCAGCTCGCGGATGCGGGTTACGCACTTCTCCAGTGCCTTGTCCACCGCCTCACAGGCGGTGATACCAGCCTCCAGATAGCCCGTGTGGCCCACCATGTCGGGGTTGGCGAAGTTCATGATGGCGATGTCGTACTTGTCGATGGCCTCCACGAACTTGTCGGCCACCTCGCCCACGCTCATCTGGGGCTTCTCGTCATAGGTCTTCACCTCGCGGGGGGAGGGGACGAGGATGCGGTCCTCACCCTCGAACTGCGTCTCCACACCGCCGTTGAAGAAGAAGGTGACGTGCGCATACTTCTCCGTCTCGGCGATGCGGAGCTGCTTGAGGCCCGCCTCGGAGATGACCTGACCGAGGATGTTGTTAAGCTGCTCCTGCTCGAACACCACGGGGGTGGGGTAGCAGGCTTCGTACTCGCTCATGGTGATGTAGTGCACCTTGGGCTGCACCGTGCGGTCGAAACCGTCAAAGTCTTCGTAGATGAGCGCGCGGGAGAACTCGCGGGCGCGGTCGGCGCGGAAGTTGATGAAGTACACGACGTCGTTGTCGCGCACGCGCTGCGTGTCAGCATCCACAAACACGGCGGGCTTCATGAACTCATCCGTGATGTCGGCGGCGTAGCTCTGCTTGGCGTATTCCGCGGGCGTGCAGGTGCAGGCTTCGCCCTTGCCGAGCACGATGGCGTCCCAACCGATTTGCACGCGGTCCCAGCGCTTGTCGCGGTCCATGGCATAGAAACGGCCCACGACCGTGGCAATCTTGGCGCCGTAGGGCTCGCACTCGTCCTGGATGCGCTGCAGGAAGCCTGCGCCGCTCTTGGGGTCGGTGTCGCGGCCGTCCATGATAGCGTGGATGTAGATGTCCTTCACACCCTGTGCGGCGGCAATCTTCACGATGCCGATGAGGTGGTCAATGTGGGAGTGCACACCGCCGTCGGACATGAGACCCATGAGGTGCAGGCGCGTGCCCGCGGCCTTGGAGAACGCCTCGGTGATGACGGGGTTCTTGGCGAGAGAGCCGTCCTGAATGGCGTTGGTGATGCGGCAAAGGTCCTGGAACACGACGCGGCCCGCGCCGAGGTTCAGGTGGCCCACCTCGGAGTTGCCCATCTGGCCGTCGGGCAGACCGACATCCTGACCGGAGGCACCGAGCATGGTGTGCGGGCAGGTGGCGAGGAGCTTATCGGTGAAAGGGGTGTCGGCAAGCACGGTGGCATCACCGGTCTGCTTGGCGGCCTCGGGACCCTGCGGATTGCGGCCCCAACCGTCACGAATAATCAGAACAACGGGTTTCTTGGACATGGCGGTATTGTACCACGCCCCCGCGCGCATGTGAAGCGCAAAGTTTGCCGCGGTTTAGCTTGCTATCAGGCAGGTCGGGTGGTAAACTTCCCGTAACTGCGATGAAGAGAACATTGGTGAAAGATGCGTTGGCAAGTGAGGCCCCCGTGGAGTCTTTGACGGTGGCGGGATGGGTGCGCACGCGCCGTGACTCGAAGGCTTTTTCCTTTTTGGAGGTGAATGACGGCTCCTGCCTCGCCTCCGTGCAGGTGATTGCGGATGCAGGCATTCCCGGCTATGAGGATATTGCCCGCATGAGCACGGGCGCCTCCGTCATGGTGGAGGGGCGTCTGGTGGAAAGCCCCGGCAAGCAGAAGTGGGAGATTCAGGCCACGAAGCTGACGCTGCTCGGCATCGCGCCCGAGACTTACCCCCTGCAAAAGAAGGGCCACTCCCCCGAGTTCCTGCGCTCCATCGCGCACCTGCGCCCGCGCACCAACCTGTACGGCGCCATCTTCCGCACTCGCTCCCGCATGGCGGCAGCGGTGCACCGCTTCTTCCTCGACCGCGATTTCGTGTGGGTACACACCCCCATCATCACCGCCTCCGATTGCGAGGGTGCGGGCGAGATGTTCCATGTCACCACGCTCGACCCCATGGCCGATAACAAGAGCTACGACAGGGATTTCTTCGGCAAACCCGCCAACCTGACCGTCTCCGGCCAGCTGGAGGGCGAGACCTTTGCCTGTGCGCTCGGCAACATCTACACCTTCGGCCCCACCTTCCGCGCGGAAAACAGCAACACCAGCCGCCACGCCGCGGAGTTCTGGATGATTGAGCCCGAAATGGCTTTCTGTGACCTCGAAGGTGACATGGAAACCGCCGAAGCCTTCATCCGCCACCTCGTGCAGACCATGCTGGATGACAAGTCCGGTGATTTCGACTTCTTCTGCAAGTTCGTGGACAAGGACCTGCGCGAACGCCTCCAGGCCGTGGCGGACACGCCTTTCGTGCGCTGCAGCTACACCGAGGCCATCGAGATTATGCAGAAGAGCGGGCAGAAGTTCGATTACCCGCCCTACTGGGGCATGGACATGCAGAGCGAGCACGAACGCTTCCTCACCGAAAAGCACTTCAAGGGCCCGGTGATTGTCTACAATTATCCCAAGGAAATCAAGCCGTTCTACATGCGCCTCAACGAGGACGGCAAGACCGTGACGGCCATGGATGTGTTGGTGCCCGGCATCGGCGAAATCATCGGAGGCAGCCAGCGTGAGGAGCGCTTGGATGTGCTGGAGGGCAATATCGCGCGCCTCGGTATGGATACGGCCAATTACTACTGGTACAACGACCTGCGCCGCTACGGCACGGTGCCGCACGCGGGCTTCGGGCTCGGCTTTGAGCGCCTCATCATGTTCGTGACGGGCGTGCAGAACATCCGTGACGTGCTGCCGTACCCCCGCACCCCGCGCAACTGTGAATTCTAAACCATGAAAACACGAGGCGAAGAGTTTGAGGAGTGGGCAACCGAAGTGGTCTTCGGCCGTGCCCGCGGCTTCCGTGCCTTCATGCTGCGCTGTCTGTTGCGCTTCGCCTCGCTGTTCTTTTGGCTCATCGTTAAGCTGCGCCTGTTCCTTTTCCGCCGCCGCATCAAGACGGTGCGCTACCTCGGCACCTTCGTTATCAGCGTGGGCAACATCACCGCGGGCGGCACGGGCAAGACCCCCGTGGTGGAGCTGCTCTCCCGCACTCTCGCCGCTCGCGGGCGCAAGTGCGCCATCCTCACCCGCGGTTACAAGAGCGCAGACCTCAAAAAGCCCCAGCGCTGGTTGGACAAGGACGGCAAGCGTGTCCGCAACATTCCCAAGATTGCCAGCGACGGCGTGACACGCTACCTGAGCCCGCTCTACGCGGGGGATGAGCCCTTCATGCTCGCTCGCAATCTGGACGGCGTGGCCGTGCTGGTGGACAAGGACCGCGTGAAATCCGGTATCTTTGCCATCGAACAGTTGGGGCGTGATACCCTCATCCTCGATGACGGCATGCAGTACATGAAACTGCGGCACGAGCTGGACATCGTGCTGGTGGACTGCGGCTTCCCCTTCGGCACGGGAGCGCTGCTGCCGCGCGGCACCATGCGCGAGCCCCGCAGCAGCCTGAAGCGCGCCTCCTACATCATCCTCACCAAGAGCGGAGGCAAACCGCAGGATGAGCTGATTGCCACCATCCGCAAGTACAACGACAAGGCGGACATCATTGTCACCAATCACGCCCCCGCCTACTTAGAGAATCTGTTTACGGGCGAACGCAAGCCGCTCTCTTTCCTGAAGGACAAGTATGTGGCTTGCCTCAGCGGCATTGCTCGCCCGGAGAGCTTTGAATGTCTGGTGGAAGCCGAGGGCGCGCACGTGGAAATCCGCCGCCGCTACCCTGACCACCACTGGTTTGACCAAGACGAGCTGGAGGCCTTTGTCGAGCGCTGCGCCGACCGCGCCATGGACGCCATCATCACCACGGAGAAGGACGCCGTGCGCTTTATGAAACCCGGTGAGATGGACGTGCCCATCTACTTCCTGCGCATTCAAATCGACATCATCAGCGGCCACGATAATTGGGAGAAGCTCATTGATCGCATCTGCGCGCTCTCCGCGCCCCAGCCCGCCCCGGAGTGGGGTGATGTGCTCTGAGGCGCATCGGGCTTCAGAGCCAAAGCGTGCAGCACGGCTCGCTGTCGCCGTCAGCCCACAGGCGTACGATGGTCAGAGCACCGATGGGGTTCTGTTCGAGATAGGCGGCGAGGGGCTTCGGGAGTTTCGAGCAGCGCTGCTCCAAACGGATGTCGATGGCGACATAGACCCCGCGGGAACTGAGGGTGATGTCTCGGTAGGTGATGCCTTCCTTTTCAAAAATGGCGGCACAATTCACGCGCTCTTCCATGCGTTGCAGCCAAATCTGCCCCGTGCGATCATCATGCTCCGTGGGGGTGAACAGGAACACCAGCCCGTAGCCCATCACGCAGGCGCAGAGAATCAGGAAGATGAAAAAGCGTTTCACGGCTTTGCTTTCAGGGGCGGACATGGCTCTGATGTTAACATAGAGAAACGCGCGTCGCAAGCCCGATATTGCGTCCTGTGGTTACGAAAGGCTTTGCGGCTCAACGGTTCCGCCCTGAACGCGGAGGACGGGCAGGGGGCAGGGGGTGTCCTGCATCCAGTCCAAATGCGTGGTGGTGATGAAAAGCTGCGCATCTGCGGGGAGGGCGGCGAGCAGGGCCTTGCGGCGGGCGGGGTCCAGCTCACCGAAAATATCATCGATGAGCAGGATGGGCGGTTGGCCTGTCTCCGCCTGCAGGAGGGTGGCCTGTGCCAGCAGGAGCGCCGTGGCCAGCGTGCGCTGCTGCCCTTCGGAGGCGAACTCCGCCGCGCTCACGCCGCCGATGGTGAGCAGCACATCATCGCGGTGCGGGCCGACGGTGGTGAAGCCCGCGCGTTCGTCCGCCTCCAGACTGCGCTCCAGCGCTTCGGCCAGCGGCAAATCGCAGGAGGGAAGATAGGTCAGCCCCGGGGTTTCCTGTCCGCCCGAGATGGCGCGGTGGTGGTGGGCCGTGTGCGGGCGCAGCAGCTCCAGCAGTTGCAGACGAAGAGCGGTGATGATGTCCCCGTGGCGTACCAGCAGGGCGGCGTAGCTGTCCAGCGCGGCGCGGGTGCGGCGCGGGTGGCGGAGCAGGGCGTTGCGGGATTTCAGCGCTTTGCGGTAGGCTTGCAGCGCACTGCGGTAGGCGGGGTGCCATTGCGCCCCGAGAAAATCCAGAAAGGCGCGGCGCTTTTCCGCGGCGCCGCTCACCAGCTCGCGGTCGCTGTTGCCGAGCCAGGCCACGGGGGCGGCATCCGCCAGATAGTCCGCGTAGTCCCGCCGCTCGGCGCTGTTGACGCTCATCTGCAACTTGCGCCCCGTCCCCCAAAGCAGGCGGCGGGTGCCGCCGTCCGTGTCCAGCGAAAGCCCGAAGTCCGCGCAGCCGTGGCGCGCGAGCCTGTCCAGCCGAGCGGCGCGCGGCGTGTGCAGCGTGAGGGCGAAGCAAAGCGCCTCCAACAGGGAGGTCTTGCCCTGTGCGTTGCCGCCGATGAGAACGGCGCCCTCCGCAGGAATCTCCCAGCGGAGGGTGTCGTAGCATCGGAAATTCCGGAGACGCAGGGCCGTGAGCATCAGGGCTTGGTCGGCAGGGCCGCAATGGCGTCCATCAGCTTCTTGCCGATGGCGCGCTGGGCTTCGCGGCCGCGCACCTTCAGCTCCGCCTCGGTGAACATGATAGGCTCACCGACAGAGAGGGTCAGCGGCACGCGGCGGATGGTGTTGCGGTGGATGGGCATGCTCTCATACGCGCCGTCAATGCGCACGGGTTGCACGGGCACGCCGGGGAGCTTGCTGAGGATGAGACCGATGCCGGGCATGGCATCGTGCATCTCGCCGTCGGGCGTGCGGGAGCCCTCGGGGAAAATCACGATGCGCTCGCCCTTGCGGACGGTGCGGATGACCTCCAGAATGCGGGCGGGGTCGGGGCGGTCCTGATTGATGGGGATGCTCTGCGCAATCGGCATGAACCAGCGCATGAACGCGTTGCACCACAGCGTGTGGCGGGCGAGGAAATGCAGCGGGTTGGTGTAGAGACAGCACATCAGGGGCGGGTCGAGGAAGCTCTGGTGGTTCGCCACGATGATGGCGGGCCCCTCCTCAATCAGGCGCTCGCGGTGCAGAATCTTGATGGGGAAGTAGGCCTTCATTGCGGCGCGGAACAGCCCGTGCCCGAAAGCATACCAGAAAGGTTTGAGGCGGAATTGCATGGCGGGAAAATCAGGCGAGTTTCTTGTTGATGTCCGCGACGATGAAGGCCACGACCTGCTCAATCGTCATATCGGAGGTGTCCACGAGCATGGCGTCCTCTGCCTGTTTGAGCGGGGCGCAGGCGCGCTGGGAGTCCTTTTTATCGCGCTCGGCGATGGAGTCCGTGATACCCTCGGCGGCGCGTCTGGCGGCGCGCACCTCCTCGGAGGCGGTCACGAAGTACTTGAACGGCGTGTCGGGGAACACGACGGTGCCGATGTCGCGACCTTCCATGACAACGGCTTCCTTCGTGTTGTACTCACGCTGCTTGGCCACGAGCAGCGCGCGCACCTCGGGGATGGAGGCGATGGCGGACACGTTGTCGTTGGTGCTCTTTTCCGTCAGCTCACTTGTCAGCACGCGTCCCTCGAAGAGCACCGTGGAGACGGAGCCGTCCTTGCCGAAGGAGAGGGGAATGGTGGGCAGCAGAGCTTTCACCGCCTCGGTGTCAGCGGGGTTGATGCCCTGTTGCAGGGTGTACCATGTGACGGCGCGGTACATGGCGCCCGTGTTGATGAAGGTGTAGCCCAGTTCTTTGGCGATGAGCTTGGCAACGGTGGACTTCCCGCTGGCGGCGGGTCCGTCAATGGCGATGGCGGGGGGATTCATAAAAGGGATGGTGTGTGAAGGTTAGCGACGGCGGCGGTTGCCGGAGCGGCGGGAGGAGGAAGAGTTTTTCTTCTTCTTGGCTGCTTCTTCGGCGGCTTTGGCCTTGGCTTCGGCTTCCGCCTTTTCCTTGGCGGCCTTCTCGGCGGCGGCCTTGGCCTCCGCTTCGGCCTTCGCCTTGGCCTCCGCAATGCGTTTCTCGGCAGAGGCGTTCTCGCGGCGCAGGTTGTCGAGCTTGGTCATGTGGTCTTTGCGGGTCTGCTCGCGCTCCTTATTGAGCTTTTTGAGGTCATCTCGTTTGGCGGATTCCTGCTTCAGCTCGGCGCGCACGGCCTCACACTTGGTGCGGCTTTCCTCCAGCTCACGTCGGGCTTCGGAGAGCGTCTGCTCTGCGGTAGCGGTGGCGGCATCAGCCGCTTCGATGTCCGCGCGGCTCGGGATGGCGGACAGTTGCGCCACGGCCTCGGTCTTGTCGCTGTGGCGAGCTACCGCCACGCCGATGGAAACCAGAGCAATGAGAACGGCAACAGCGTTGATAATCAGTTCTTTTTTCATGTCGGTTCTCACAGTTTTTCTTCCTGTTCCTTCAGCTTAGTTGCCTTGTACTGCTCTTCCTTGAGCTGCTTGTCCTCGGCCTCGGAGATGTAGGGGCCTTTGGCCAGACGAGCGGATTCCTCCAGCGTGAGTTGCAGAGTGTGTTGCAGCGAGACGATTTCCGCCGCGAGCTTTTCTTTCTCATCCGCTACCTGCTGTTGTTGGGCCTGCAGGGACTCGAGGTCGGCGCGTTTCTGCTCGTGCTCCGCCGCCATGGCGCGAAGCTCAGCGTACTGCGTGCGGGTGTCGTGGGCCATGAAGGTCCAGATGCCCGCAGCCAGCAGACTCAGCAGCGTAATTCCCGCGCAAACAGCGGCGGGGATGAGCTGCATGAGATTCAGCTCGTTATAAAACTCACGCAGGGAGAAAGGTTTAGAAACTACAGCGTCTTTTTCTGCCGCGGGAAGCACCTCGGGAGCGGGCGT
Source organism: Akkermansia sp. (assembly GCA_024405415.1). Lineage (GTDB taxonomy): Bacteria > Verrucomicrobiota > Verrucomicrobiia > Verrucomicrobiales > Akkermansiaceae > Akkermansia. The sequence goes on along the minus strand of JAKSOV010000005.1, from coordinate 7,650 downwards.
AGGAGTAGGTGCTGTCTTTGTCTCCTCGGGCTTGGGAGCGGGCGCTGCGGCTTTGGGCGCATGTGTCGGGGCGGCCTTGGGTGCCTCTTTCTTAGGCTGCTCGGCGGGCTTGGCTACAGGGCGGTTCAGCGCCGTGACGGGAGCGGGAGCCTCTTTCTTGGGCGTAGGGGCAGGGGCGGGTGTGCCCTGCGGGGCGTTTTTGATGAAGAGCCAGCGGCTCCACTCGCGCGCACCCTCCGCCAGCACGGGGGTCATGTTATCAATGGTGCCGGCTTGCGCCAGCGCCTGCAGTTGCTCGAAGGTAACGGGGCCCTTGTTGCCTTCGCTCAGGTGGTAGAGGTATCTCATCTCCGTATCGGTATGGTTTCGCGGGCAGCGTGCGCACGCGCCCTCACGCACGCGATTCTACCGCAAGGCCACCCCTACGTCAAGAAAGATGCTCGGCGGCGGCTGTCATTCAGCGTAATATCTGCGTTTCAAGACTTGAAAAACTGTCGATTTTTTGATATCATTTTCGTGTTGAGTTACCCGGAATCAGACGAGTTTGACGCCTATATCAGCCAAGGCGAGCCTTTGCAGAGAGCCAAGGGCTATGCATGGAAAACGGCTATCGGTTTGCAGGCTGTTGATGGCTTGCAGACCTCGGAATATTTGCTTCAAACGGCGAAAAGCCATATTGAGGGTGATATCACCATCGATGAGGCCCAAACACGCATTCGCAGTTATTATGAGTCCCGCGAGCAACGTCTTGCCGCCGCCCCGGGGACGGAAGAAGCGGATAAAGTTGCAGCCAATATCGCTCAAATCCTCAACGAGGATACACTTTCGTTCTCTGTTTCGGGCCTGCTGGCTGTTCATCGCCGCCTGTTCCGCGGGGTATTCAACCACGCCGGCAAACTTCGCACGGTGAATCTCACCAAGAAAGAATGGGTTCTGCGCGGCGACACCGTGCGCTATGTATCCTATGTGGATTTGGAACCCACCATCTCATACGACCTCTCCCAGGAGAAAAAGTATGTGTATGCGGGGCTTTCACAAGCCCAAATCGTGGCACACCTCGTGCAGTTCGTCGCAAACCTATGGCAGATTCATCCCTTCCGCGAGGGCAACACCCGCACAACAGCCGTCTTTACCATTCTGTACCTGCGCTCGCTCGGCTTCGAGGTCGAGAATGACCTGTTCGCGGCTCACTCATGGTATTTCCGCAACGCCCTTGTGCGTGCCAACTACCAAAATGTCGCCAAAGGGATTGAACGCGATACGTCATTCCTCGAAAAATTTTTCCGCAGCCTTCTGATGGGGGAAGCAAACGAGCTGAAGAACCGCTACATGCTTGTTTCTTCTCCCTTGATGGCGGGGGAAGAAGATGAACTTCAGCCCGAAGCTGCACAAGTACCGCACAAGTACCGCATAAGTACCGCACAAGTAGCGCCGCTTCTTCAGGCGTTGGCAGAGTCTCCTCTGGGCGTCAAGGCGCTCATGGAACACATGGGCTTGCGCCATCGTGTTCATTTCCTTACGCACTACATCACCCCCGCCTTGCAAGATGGGTTAATAGAGCAGCTGTATCCCGAATCTCCGCGTCATCCCCGCCAAAAATACTGCCTGACGGACAAGGGGAGGGCAATGTTGTAAAAAAAAGAAAAGGCGGCTACACAAGCCGCCTTTTAGGAAGATGAAACGGATTTATTCTCCGCGGAACTTGGCGATAGCATCGGTAAGGAAGCCGTCCGCAACGAGCACTTGCGCCTCGTGGCGGGGAATGCCGCGGGAGAGGAGGTAGAAGAGCTCTTCCTCATCCATGGGCGCGCTTGCGCTGCCGTGAGAGCAGCGGACGTGGTCGGCAAGAATCTCCAAGCCGGGTAGGGAGTGGACGGTCGCGTCCTCGCTGAGCAGCATGTTGCGGTTCGCTTGGTAAGCATCCGTGTGGTGCGCGCCTTGCTCCACGCGGATATTGCCCGCGAAGGTAGCGGTGGCGTGCTCATCCGCCACATTCTTGTAGAGCAGGTTGCTCGTGCTGTGCCCGACGTCGTGGATTTGGTGCGTGTGCTGGTCCAGCACCTCGTGCCCGCCCAGGCGGTTGGCGGAATAGAGCTGAATGTCGGCGGGAGAATCGGGCTCGCTGTGCAGAACCTCCGCTATGGTCTCCTCTCGCGCCCAAGCGTGCTTGCTGTGGCGGGTGAGGTGGCGAACGGTCGCATCCACGGAGCGGATGTTGGTGATGTTCATCGCGCGGGATTCCCCGCTGCCGCCCTCCTCCAGCTCCACGGCGATGTCCGCACCGCCCTCCGCATGGATGAGGCGCGTACAGACGATGGCACCTGCGCCGTGCGTGACGTGCTTTTCGATGATATGCGCCTTTGCGCCGGGCGCGGCGATGATGAGCGTGGTCGGCAGGAACACGCCGTCCGTCTCATAGGTGATGGTGATGGGCGCGCTGTATTCCTTTTCGAGGAAGAGCACGGCTCCCTTGCCGAAGTGCGCGAGGTGCAGGGCGAGAATCTTGTCCGAGCCGATGGTGTGCAGCAGCAGCTCCTCCGCACGGTCGTCCTTGTCGATGGCATCCGCCGCGTCATCCGCACCCGTGACGGTCACGCTGCCGCGGTTGTCGGCCTGCTCCATGAGTGCCACCAGCTCGGCGGCGTACTTGTGCGGGCGACCGAAGCGCCAGTCCTCGCAAAGACGGGTAGGCGTTTCGGCGGCGGCAAGTCGCTGCTCGGCTTGGGCCATCTCCAGCGCGGTGCTCAAATCGGTGGTATCGGGAAAATCCATAGCGCGTTCCTTTCTTAGCCGATGGAGTCCTCCATCTCCAAATCAATCAGGCGGCGGAGCTCCACCGAGTATTCCATCGGGAACTCCTTAATCAGGTCGTTCACAAAGCCGTTTACGGCGAGGCTCATGGCTTGGGCGCGTGTCAGCCCGCGCTGCTGCATGTAGAACAGCATCTCCTCGTCCACCTGCGAGACGGAAGCCTCGTGCTGCACGGCGGAGGCGTTGCCGTGCACGGAGATGGCGGGGTAAGTATCCGTGCGGCTTGCGGCGTTGATGAGCAGGGCATCGCACTCCGTGTTGTTCTTGCAGCCGCTCATGCCTTTGAGTACGTTCACCTCGCCGCGGTAGGAGGCGCGCCCCTCGCCGATGGAGATGGACTTTGCCACGATGTTGGAGGTGGTGTCGGGCGCGGCGTGAATCATGCGGGCGCCCGTGTCCTGGTCCTGCCCGCTGTGGGCCAGCGAGATGGAGACAACCTCGCCGCGGGCGCGGCGACCCTGCAACACCACGGCGGGGTACTTCATCGTCAGCGCGGAGCCGAGGTTGCAGTCAATCCAGCGGATTTCCGCGTCCTCCATGGCCAAGCCGCGCTGGATGACGAGGTTGTACACGTTGGTCGCCCAGTTCTGGACGGTCACATACTGAATCTTCGCTCCTTTGAGGGCCACCAGCTCCACCACGCCCGAGTGCAGGGTCGCGCTGTCGTACTTGGGGGCGGTGCAGCCCTCCATGTACATGAGCTCGGCACCCTCATCCGCGATGATGAGCGTGCGCTCGAACTGCCCCATGCTTTCGGAGTTGATGCGGAAGTAGGCCTGCAGCGGCTGCTTGAGCTTCACGCCCTTGGGCACGTAGATGAAGGAGCCGCCCGAAAAGGCCGCGTGGTTGAGCGCGGAGAACTTGTTGTCGCCCACGGGGATGACCTTGCCGAACCAGGGGCGGAAAATCTCTTCGTACTCTTTCAAGCCCTCGGTGGAGTTTACGAAGATGACCCCCTGCTTTTTGAGCTCCTCCTGCATGTTGTTGTAGGCGGTCTCGGAGTCATACTGCGCGTCCACGCCCGCGAGGAAGGCGCGCTCCTGCTCGGGCACGCCGAGGCGCTCGAAGGTGCGCTTCACGTCGTCGGGCACCTCGTCCCAGTTCTTGCGGGGGGCGACACCGTGGGAGAGGTAGTAGCGGATTTTCTCGAAATCCACGTTCTTGATGCCTTCGGGAGCCCAGTGGGTGGGCATGGGCATCTCGTTGAACTTGCGGAGGGCATCCTTGCGGAACTGACGCAGCCAGTCCGGCTCGCCCTTCACATCGCAGATGTAGTCGATGGTGGCCTCCGTGAGTCCGTAGCCCGCGTCAAAGGTGTGGTTCTCCGGCATGGAGAACGCACCGCGGGTATCCGTCTCAAAGACTGTTTCGTCTCGCTCGCTCATGGTTGTTTAGGCCTCCTCGGCGTTTTTCACGAAATCGAAGCCGTGCTCCTCGATGTAGTCCACCAGCGAGAAATCACCCGTGCGCACGATTTGACCCTTGTAGAGGATATGCACCACATCGGGGCGGATGTAATCCAGCAGACGCTTGTAGTGCGTAATCACCATGAAGCTGCGGAAGGGGGCGCGCATGGCGTTCACGCCGTCGGAGACGATGCGCAGGGCATCCACATCCAGCCCGCTGTCCGTCTCATCGAGAATGGCGTAGGAGGGCTCCAGCATCATCATTTGCAGGATGTCGTTGCGCTTCTTTTCGCCGCCCGAGAAACCCGCGTTCACATCGCGGGAGGTGAACTTGGTGTCCATGCCCAGCTCCTTCATGCGGCCGCGCAGCTGCTTGTAGAAGGCTACGGCGTCCAGCTCCTCGCCCTTGGGCAGGCGGGCTTGCAGGGCGGCGCGCAGGAAATTGGCGTTCGTCACGCCCGGCACCTCCACGGGGTATTGGAAGGCGAGGAAAAGCCCCGCGCGGCTGCGCTCATCTACGCTCATGGAGAAAATGTCCTGCCCGTCCAGCTCCGCCGTGCCGCTGATGACCTCGTAGTCAGGGTGGCCGCAGAGCACCTTGGACAAGGTGGACTTGCCCGAGCCGTTGGGCCCCATGATGGCGTGCACCTCGCCTTTGGGGATTTCGAGGGTGATGCCGTTGAGAATGGTGGCGCCGTCCTTGACGCGCGCATGCAGGTCTTTGATGATGAGACTCATGTTGCAGAAGTAGTGGTTTTCGCCGAAAAATGACCGCGGAGGCAGGCCTCCATGTTTGTGATACAGATGCCCTCGGGCAGGTCGAACACATCCTCCGCGCGCAGCCCTGCCTTCAGGTGAATATCCGTCACCTCGCCCGTGCTCTCGTTGAGCAGGTGGACGTGCGGCACCAGATTCGGGCAATAGCGGGAGCTGTCGTGGTCGAAATGCAGGCGGTTAATCAGCCCTGCCTCGTTGAGCGAATCCAAGGCGTTGTACACCGTGGCGCGGGAGATACCGGGCACGTGCTGCCGGGTGCGTTCGCAGATGAGCGCCGCCGTGGGGTGGTCGCAGGAGTCGAGCAGGGTCTCCAGCACGGCGAGGCGCTGCGGCGTCAGGCGCAGTCCGGCCTTGCGCGCGAGCGCGGAAATCTCGTCTCTGCTTGGGCGTGTGCTCATACTTGCGGGCCGACATTGTACCCCAAGCCCCCGCGAAAGACAAGGCAAAAGCCCGCGTATGGCGCAGCTTCTGCCGCGATGCCGCTTGCCTTTCGGCGGGGGCGGTGCTATCATGCTGCCCGTTATGTTGCGCGCTCTGCAAACAATCAGCGCCGTTTTGGCGAAGCAAGCCTCGCTTTTCGTGGTGTCCGTGGCGGTGCTGACCTTCATGTTACCCGACCTTTTCTCTTGGGCGAAGGCCGATACGCAGGCCTGTCTCCTCGGCCTGATCATGCTGACCATGCGCATGACGCTCAGCACGCAGGATTTCCGCATCCTCGCGCAGCGCCCGCTGGATATTTTCATCGGCGCTTGTGCTCAGTTCACCATCATGCCGCTGCTGGCCTATCTGCTGGTGGGGGTATTCGGGCTGCCGCGAGGCGTGGCGGCGGGCTTGATTCTCGTGGGCTGCTGCCCCGGCGGCGTGTCCAGCAATATTATGAGCTTCCTCTGCAAGGGCGATGTCGCTTTCTCCGTGGGCATGACGACGGCCTCCACCCTGTTGGCACCCGTGGTGACGCCGCTGCTCGTGTTGTGGCTGGCGGGTGAGAGCATCGAGGTGGACGCGCTCGGCATGTTCCGCAGCATTCTCTACGTCACCATCCTGCCCGTGGCGGCGGGCGCTTTCGGCAACTACTTTTTCGGCAACAAGCCCGCGTATCAGGAGACCTGCCGCCTGATGCCCGCTGTCTCCGTGCTGGGCTTGGCGGCCATCGTGGGCGGCGTTGTGTCGGCGCACGGGGCCAAGTTTTTTGAGAGCGGTTTTATCATTTTTCTCACCATTTTCTGCCACAACACGCTGGGCTATGCGCTGGGCTATGTGACGGGTCGCGCCGCACGGATGAGCCGCCCGAAGCGCCGCACGCTCTCCATCGAGGTCGGTATGCAGAACGCAGGGCTGGCCACGGTGCTGGCGGACAAGCATTTCCCCCTGTTGCCCGAGGCGGCGGTGGCCTCCGCCATCTGCTGCGTATGGCATAGCATCACGGGCACGCTCATGGCCGGGCTGTTCAATCTGCTTGATTCGCACCGCAAGTCGTGATATGTCAGGCCGCGCGGTTGACCTACCTCCCCCTTTTCCTCTATACTCTCACCATGCTTGACTCCCTCCTCTCCCATCTGCACACGGCTTGGCTCATTTTCTTGGTCGTGATGTTCTTCAACCTCATGATTTTCGTGCACGAGCTGGGGCATTTCCTGGCCGGTAAGTGGCGCGGTGCCTACATCGACCGCTTCCAGATTTGGTTCGGCAAGCCCCTGTGGCAAAAGACCATCGGCGGGGTGCAGTGGGGCATCGGCTGGATTCCCGCGGGCGGTTTCGTGTCCCTGCCGCAGCTGGCGGACATGCAGTCCGTGGAGGGCGAGGCGGAGATTCCCGCTGACCTGAAGCCGCTCGGCGCGCTCGATAAAATCATCATCGCGGCGGCGGGCCCCTTCTTCTCGCTGCTGTTGGCCTATGTGTTTGCCGTCATCGTGTGGGGCGTGGGCAAGCCCGTGACGGAGCTGAACACCACGGTTATCGGCTATGTGCCCGCGGATTCCCCCGCGGCGGAGGCCGGGCTGCTGCCCGGGGATGTCATCACGGCGGTGGATGGTCAGGCCGTCACCAAGTGGATGGGCAACATGGAGGGTGTGCGCGAGCTTGTGGCCATGAGCGAGCACGAGACGATTGCCTTTGATATTGACCGCACGGCGGCGGACGGCACGGTGCAGCACCTCGTCATTCCCTGCGGCTATCGCCTGCCCGAGACGAAGTGGTGGCAGCGCGGCGGCCTGCGTCAGGTGGGCGTCATGCCCGCCACGCCCACGGTGGTGGGCAGCATCATCCCCGGCTCCCCCGCGGAGAAAGCGGGGCTTGTCAGCGGCCAGACCCTGCGTCGCGTGAACGGCATCCCCGTGTATTCAGCCGCGGCTGTGGCGGATATGGCGGATGCGGGGGAACCCATGCAGCTGGAGCTGGAGAACGCGGACGGCGGCACGAGCACCTGCACCATCACCCCCGCCGTGCCGAGCAACTGGCAGGGCAAGGATGGCGCTCGCCCCGTGATGGGCTTCAGCTGGAGCCCCGTGTTTGCCGACATGGCCAAGGAACACCCCACGCCCCAGGCGCAGGTGAGCCACAGTCTCAAGTGGATGGGTGACACGCTGGCGAAGGTCGCTTCCCCCGGCAGCAGCGTGGGCATGGAGCACCTCTCCGGCCCCGTGGGCATCGGCAACTA
>JAKSOV010000049.1 GCA_024405415.1 Akkermansia sp. | reverse complement strand
ACGATTGCTGTAATGTAGTGATACCTAAGCGTCATGATGCATGCAGCCTTTTAAATACCGTATACATCCGCCTCCTCGCGACCGATGCCCCTGAGGGGGCACTCCCCTCGATGCTATTCTGACGTTCCGTCAGAATAGCGCCTTCAATTCCGCGCAGCTACGCTGCGCCTAACTTCTCACATTCTCAATTCTCAATCCTCAATCCCTGAGCATGCTGTGCAGGTCGGCGAAAAAGTCATCCGCCTCCTCATCCGAGACAGGCTCCTTCATGAGCAGGGCGTAGTCCGTGTACTCGTAGAGGTCCTTGGGAATCTCCTCGATGAAGCGGGAAGGGGAGCAGCGCTCGGTGGTGCCGTAGCGGGAACGCTTGGCGCAGTAGGTGAGCGTCAGACGCTCGCGGGCGCGGGTGATGCCCACGTAGAACAGTCGGCGCTCCTCATCCAGCGAACCCTCGTTCACCGAGCGGTTGTGGGGCAGGATGCCGTCCTCCACGCCCACGATGTACACATGCGGGAACTCCAGCCCCTTGGCGGCGTGCATGGTGATGAGGCAGACGCCGCTCTTCTTCTCAATGTCGTCGTCATCGCGGTCGCTGTCCAGCGAGATGGAAGCGAGAAAATCCGTCAGCGTGTGGCCGGGCAGCAAGTAGCGGCGCAGCTCGCCCTTGATATCATCGATGGCCGAGAGGCGGCACTGGCGCTCCGCCTCCGTCTTGCAGGTGCGGGAGATGTAATCCTCGTAGCCCGTCTCGTTGAGAAAATCTTGGAGAATATCCACGAAGGGGCGCTCGCTCTGCGCGAACTCCGTGCCGTAGCGCGTCACCAGCTCGGTGAAGGCTTGGATGCTGTTCTGCGAGCGCGTGGAGCAGTCGTTCAGGAACTCGAGGTCCAGTAGTGTGGCCCAGACACTCTTCTTCAGCTCGCGGCTGCGGTCGATGGCGAAGGAGGCCGTCACCTCGCTGATGCCGCGGGGCGGGGTGTTGAGCACGCGCAGCAGGTGCAGGTCGGCATCGGGGTTGTCCATCATCTGCAGGTAGGAGATGAGGTCCTTCACCTCTCGGCGGTCGAAGAAACTCTTGGTGCCGATCATGCGGTAGGGAATGTGCAGCTCGCGCATGGCCATCTCCAGCTGGCGGCTCTGCGCGTTGGCGCGGAAGAGAATGGCAAAGTCCTCCCACTGCATGTTTTTCTGGCGGCGCAGGGTGTCGATTTCATCCGCGATGAACTCGCTCTCCTCCTCCGACCCCGGCATGGCCATGAGACGCACGGGGTACTCGCCCACCTTGTTGGTGCGCAGGGTCTTTTCGCGGCGCCCGGCGTTGTTGCGGATGAGGATGTTGGCGCAGTCCAGCACCTGCTTGGTGCAGCGGTAGTTCTCCTCCAGCTTGATGACGGCGGGGTTCGGGAAAAAGCTCTCGAAATCGAGAATGTTCGAGATTTGCGCGCCGCGCCAGCCGTAGATAGACTGGTCGTCATCGCCCACCACGCAGACATTGTGATCCGGCCCCACCAGCTGGCGCAGCAGGCTCATTTGGAGCGAGTTGGTGTCCTGGAACTCATCCACCGTGATGTGGGAGAAACGCTTGTTCCACTTGTCGTGCACATCGGGGTAGCAGCGCAGCAGACGCTCCGTGAGGATGAGCAGGTCATCGAAATCCACCGCGTTCTGCGCTTTCAGCTCGCGCTCGTAGGCCCCCGCCACGGCGGAGATGAGCGTGTCCTCAATCTCCTTGTAGGTCAGCCCCATGTTGCGCGCGCGGGACAGCTCGCTGAGCACCTGCTGCGGCTCCAGCTTCTCGCGGCGCGCGCCGTATTCCATGATGAGGCGCTTGAGCAGGCCGCTTTGGTCGCTGCCCGTGTAAATCGAAAAATTTTCCTTGTAGCCGAGGCGGCCGATGTCCTGCCGCAGGATGCGCACGCAGAGGGAGTGGAAGGTGCAGACCGTCATGGCGCGGGCGGCCTTGCGGTCCACCAGCCCCGCCACACGGTCGGCCATCTCGTTGGCGGCCTTGTTGGTGAAGGTGAGGGCGAGGATGCCGCGCGGGTTGATACCCATCTCAATCATGCGGGCGATGCGGCAGGTGACGGTGCGCGTCTTGCCCGTGCCCGCGCCCGCGAGGATGAGCACGGGGCCGTTGAGGGTGCGGACGGCCTCGCGCTGGGCGGGGTTCAGGGAGTTGATGTCGAATTTCTCGGCCATGTTGTCGGGGAGAGCAGGGTAACACGCCCCGCGCAGCGTGGCAAGCCCGAATTTTTGCGCGGGGCGGGTGTGAAATTTAGTTGCAGCAGCCGTCTGTCTCTGGTAGGATAGTTGCACTCAAAACAGTTTTCTCACTATGATTGACCACACCATCCGCGGAAAAAAGGTATTTGAAGATGAAATCGCAGCCGTGAAGGCCATCGGGGACCGCCTCGATGCCTCCTTCAACGCCGCTGTGGAGGCCATGCGCGCGTCCATCGAGAGCGGGCACAAGATTATCGTGGTCGGTGTGGGCAAGAGCGAGCTGATCGGCAGCAAGATTGCCGCTACGCTCACCAGCACGGGCGCTCCCTCCGTGGTGCTCAACACCATGAACGCCATGCACGGCGACCTCGGCATCGTCCAAGACGGCGACTGCTGCATCTCCATGTCCTACTCCGGCGAGACGAGCGAGCTGCTCACCCTCATGCCCTTCCTCAAGCGCTTCGACATGAAGATTATCTCCATGACGGGCAAGAGCACGTCTACTCTGGCCGAGCTGTCCGATGTGGTGCTGGAAACCGCTTGCGAGCGCGAGGCCGATCCGCTGAACCTCGCCCCCACCTCTTCCTCCACCGCCATGCTGGTGATGGGTGATGCGCTGGCCGTGGCACTGCTGGAGGCCCGCAACTTCACCCGCGAGGACTTCGGCCGCAGCCACCCCGGCGGCTCGCTGGGCAAGTCTCTGCTGCTGCGCATCTCCGACATCATGCGCAAGGAGTTCGCCACGCTGCCCGAGACGGCCACGGTGATGGACTGCATCATCGCCATGACACAGGCCCGCGCCGGTGCCTGTGTGCTCACGCATGCGGATGGCACGATGGCCGGTGTGTTCACCCACGGCGACTTCGCCCGCGCCTACCAGAATGACCCCACCTGCGGCACGGCCCCCGTCTCCGGCCTCATGACCAAGTCCCCCGTGTTTGTGGAGGCTGACAAGCTGGCGGTTTCCGCCGTCAAGACCCTGCGCGACCGCCGCATCGACGACCTCGTGGTGCTGGATGCCGACCGCAAGCCTGTGGGCCTTATCGACACGCAGGATTTGGTGCGACTGAAGCTCATCTGACGCCGTATCGTGGGGCTGCATGACAAGTTTTTTGCGCGGAAGTACACTTTAGTCTTGCATTCCGTGCGGAAATAGTGCATCATTCGGCACCCGCTTTGCGAAAGCAACGATATTTTTACACAAACACAGTTATGAGAAAGTACGAAGCACTGATCGTCCTGAACATGAAGGGTGCCGACACCCTCGAGGATCTTACCGCCGCCATGAAGCAGCAGCTTGAGGCTGCCGGCGCCAAGGTGACCGACGTCACGAACGTGGGCCGCCGCGAGTTCGCCTATGAGTCCAACCACCTCAAGGCCGGTCAGTATATGCTCTTCGCCTTCGAGGCTGAGCCCTCCGTGATTCGCACCGCCCGCGAGGCCCTCGCCATCGACGAGCGCGTTCACTACCAGTACTACCGCGCCAAGTAAGCCCGCGGGCTTGCTGCCGCGAAGTCAGTTTTCAACAAGCCGATTCCCCATGCGGGAATCGGCTCGTTTAGCTTTGGCGGGGAAACGGATTCGACAAATGAGCAGTTTGTCGGGGTCTTGCGCGGGCGAAGCTCGCGCGGAATTTAAGGCGCTATTCTGACGGAACGTCAGAATAGCATCGTGGGGATTGCGCGGCAACGCCGCGCACACTATGAGGAGACCTCTAAGGTCGTCACAAACATTAGCCACGGGTGTAAACCCGTGGAATGAGGCGGGTGGCTTTAAACCCTCCGCAACCCCGCCCGTTAAAATGGGTGATTTTCATGTTATCCTATCATCGGGCGGGGTGGTTACGGAGCGCCGGTGATATGTCTCTTGTAGGTGTTTCGCGCACCGCGTCAACGGTGGATGTTTGAAATAGGGGCAGGGAGGGCTACAAGGGAAGATTCACCCATCCCCTGCAACCACCCCATCCGGCGACCGTGGATAAATGAAATCGACCGCCCCTTTCGGACGGGGTTGTCGGGGGCGTAACGCCACCCGCCTTACCCCACGGGTTTACACCCGTGGCTAATGTTTGTGTCGTGTTGAGAACACTCCGAATAGAGCGCGCCCTGACGGGCGCGGAATAATACAGCAAAGACCCCGACAAATACTCATTTGTCTCTCTCCTCCCTTCGAATCGTGCTCTCTCGCCCGCCCGTTGGGGGAGCACTCAAAAATCCTGTTGCATTTACGCGCGCGGGGGCGTATACTAACTCCGCATGCTCGAGAATACGCTTTATCTTCTGCTCGCCTATCTGGTAGGTTCCGCCCCCTTCGGTTATCTGGCGGGTAAGCTCAACGGCATTGATTTGCGCGAACACGGCTCCAAAAATATCGGGGCCACGAACACCATTCGCGTGCTGGGCAAGAAGTGGGGTATCCCTGTGTTTATCTGCGATGTGCTCAAGGGGCTGCTGCCTGTCTTCCTTATGAAGCAGCACCTCGGTGTCGAGTTGACGGGCTGCACCACGGCGGAGATGGGGTGGCTCATCGGCACGCTGGTGGCCGCCGTGCTGGGCCACACCTTCACCTGTTTCCTGAAATTCAAGGGCGGCAAGGGGATTGCCACGGCGCTGGGTGCGCTCATCGCCTTCTCCCCCTTCATTGCAGGCGTGGCGCTGGCCGTGTGGCTGGCGTGCATGGTGTGCACGCGCTATGTGTCGCTCTCGAGCATCATGGCCGCTGTCGGTGTGGAGGTCGCCATCCTGTGGCAGTGCCTCAGCGATGGTGCGGCCAATGCTGCGGATGCGGTGGCTATCGGTTTCATCTCTGTGCTGGTGGTGCTCGTCATCGTGAAACACCGCAGCAATGTGACGCGCCTCCTCAACGGCACGGAACCCAAGGCATTCAGCAAGAAAAAGTAACCTTTCCTATTTTATAATCTTTCCTCTCATGAGCAGAACATTTGCCAAAACCGCCGTTATCGGCTCCGGTGCCTGGGGCACCGCCCTCGCTCTCACCGCCGCGCAGAACGGCAGCGAAGTCGTTCTCTGGACCTATCTGGAGAAAGAAGCCGCTATCATCCGCGAAACCCGCCAGAGCCTTGCGCCCGTGCCCGGCGCCAAGCCGCTGCCCGAGAACGTGAAGGTGACGAGCGACTGGGCGGATGTCGCGGGCGCTTCCCTCGTTATCGTGGTGGTGCCCAGCGTGGTCATGCGCTCCGTGGCCAAGAACCTGACGGAGGTCGGTCTGGCGGAGGATGCTGTCATCATGACCTGCTCCAAGGGCATTGAGAAGGACACGAACCTGCTCATGAGCGAAATCCTCGCCTCCTGTGTGCCGTTCCCCGTGGGTGCCCTCTCCGGGCCTAATCATGCGGAGGACATCGTGCTCGGTCTGCCGAGCCTCACGCTGGTGGGCTTTGAGGACATCACCATTGCCGAGGAGGTGCAGGCGCGCCTGAGCACGGATTACCTGCGCATCTACACCACCACGGATGTGGTCGGTATGCAGCTCGGCGGCGCCATGAAGAATGTCTACGCGCTCGCCAGCGGCATCTGCGTGGGCCTCGGGCTGGGCGACAACGCCCGCGCCGCTCTCGCTACCCGTGCGCTGGCCGAGATGACCCGCGTGGGTACTGCCCGCGGCGGCAAGATGGAGACCTTCATGGGCCTCTCCGGCATGGGCGACTTGGTCGTCACCTGCTACTCCGAACACAGCCGCAACCTGACGGCGGGCCGCCTCATTGCCAAGGGTGTGCCGGCCATGGAATGCCAGCAGCGCATCGGTCAGGTGGTGGAGGGCATCCCGAACACGCTCTCGACCTATCAGCTGGCCCGCGCGCTGAATGTGCGTACCCCGCTGACGGACGCCATGTACGATATCATCTACAACAACAAGCCCGCCCACGTGGCGCTGCGCGAGCTGATGCACCGCGACCTGCGCGCCGAAAGCGTGGCGGAGTAATTGTTCGGCTCGTTGCTGTAGAAAAATGCGGGCGTTTCCCGTTCCTCTCATCGGAAAGATGACCTATGCCTGAGGAATCCCAAGCGCCCGAGAATCTGTGGCTTGCCTCTCTGTGGCAGGAGCACCGGGAGCGTCTGTTGCGCCTCCTCGCGCTGCGGATGCCCGCTGTGTTGCAGCGCCGTCTCAGCGCGGAGGACGTGTTGCAGGAATCCTACCTGGCTTGCGGCAAACGCGTGGACTTCCTGCGCGAGAATCCCGAGGTGCCGATATACGCCAAGCTGCGCAAAATCGCCCTCCAGACGCTGGCTGATGCCGAGCGCTACCACCTTGCCGCGGGCAAGCGCGATGCCATGAAGGAGGCCTCCGCCGAGACGGAGAACACCATGGAGGCCTGGGCTCAGTTTGCGGATACCATCTCCAGCCCGCGCACGCATCTTGAACGCTTGGAGCGCCAAGCGATGACGCGCCGCGTGTTGCAGAAGCTCTCGGAGAACGACCGCGAGATTTTGGAACTGCGCCATTTTGAGGAGATGGGCAATGCGGAATGTGCCGCCGTGCTGGGCATTGAGCCGAAGGCGGCGAGCATCCGCTATGTGCGCGCGCTGAAACGTTTTCAGGAGCTGGTGCTGGCCGCCGATATTTTTTAATGTTTTTCCGTTATGGCTGAGCCGACTGCAGAGGAACTCGCGGAGGAGCGCGTAGCCGCACTGGTGGAGGAATATCTCGAGGGGCTTCGCTCGGGCCATGGCATGACACAGCAGGGCTTTATCGCCGCTCACCCCGAGGCGGCGGATGCGCTGCGCGAGCTGTTGCCCGCGCTGACGGAGGTGGAATCGCTGGGGCGTGCGACTGCTCCCGCCGCGGTATCGATGAGCGCGTTCCCGGAGACGTTGGGCGGCTATCGGCTGGTGGAGCGCATCGGCGCGGGCGGCATGGGCACGGTGTTCCGAGCAACGGAGGAATCCCTGCACCGCGAGGTGGCAGTGAAAATCCTCTCCCCTGCGTGGAATGCGGATGCTCAGCATTGTGCCGCCTTTGAAAATGAGTCCCGCGTCATCGCGCAGCTGCGCCACACCAACATCGTGGAAATTTACGGCGCGGGGCAGGAGGGCAACTACCGCTACTACGTGATGAGCCTGGTGGACGGGCAGGGAATTACCCCCGCCCTGCTGCGCAAGGCCTATGCGGAAGTGCCCTATGAACAGGCGGTAGCTCAGGTGGGGCTTCAGGCGGCGCGCGCGCTGGCTTTTGCCCACTCCCGACATATTCTGCACCGCGATGTGAAACCCGGCAATCTCCTGCTCGACGCCGCCGGTGTGGTGCACGTCGGCGATTTCGGCCTCGCTACGGTGCTCAACCACGGGGAAGAGGCCCCGCTGGTGACGCAGAGCCACGACGGCACTTTGCGCTACATGGCACCCGAGCGCCTCAACAAGGGGGAAAACACGTACGCCTGCGATCAGTACTCGCTGGGTCTCACGCTCTATGAGCTGTTGACTAAGCGCCCCGCCTTCCTCGAGGCGGAGCCCGGTGCCCTCATCCGCCGCATCTGCGCCGAGCCGCTGCCACCGCTCAGCGCCGAGGGTGAACTCGGCGCCATTATCAACAAGAGCATTTCCTATGAGCCTGCCGACCGCTATGCCTCCATGGAGGCCATGGCCGCGGATTTGGAGCGCTATCTGAAGGGGGAACCCGTCGTGGCCCGCCCCGCTTCGCGCCTGCGTCGCTATGCCATGTGGTGCCGCCGCCGTCCCGCCGTGGCGGCGTGGAGCCATGTGGCTGCGGCGGCCTTGGCCCTGCTGCTGGTGAGCGTGAGCGCGGGCTATGTGCGCGAGCGCGAGTCTCTCGCCAAAGAAAACGAGCTGCGCCTGCGCGCGGAAAAGAATGAGCGAATTGCCGATGCTTCCCTGCAACGTCTTTTCGACAGTATGATGAGCCGCAGTGACGGCAGCGCTTTGCAACCGACCAAGGCGGATGCTCGCTTGCTCCAAGAGCTGATGCCCTACTACGAGGAGGTGTTGGAGCAGGGGGGCGACAGCGAGGAGAAGATGGCGGCGGCTTGCACCACTCTCGCCACCATCGCCCTGCAAACGGGGGATTTCGCCACGGCTGAGGTGTATTTCGCCCGCGCGGCAGAGTTGCATCCTGCGGGCTCCGCTGCGGCGCTCGCCGCCGTCAATGGTTGGGTCGCCGCACTGCGGGGGCAGGGCAGCCGCCCCAAGCGTGAGGAGGCTGCCGAACGTCTGCGCAAGGCTATTGAGGCCTATACGGGAACGGAGGATTTTGACACGCAGCGAGAGTTGGTGCGCAGTTTGCGGCTCGCCGGTGAACACGGGCGCCGCGGCGGCCACCATCTCCACGAGCAGGAGAGCGGGAAAAAGGCGCTCGTGGCAGCGGCGCAGCTGCTCAGCCGTCTGCTGAGCGAGCATCCCGACCACCCGCAGTTGCGCCTGAGGCAGGTGGAGATGTTGGGGGCGGCCCCCTTCGCCGAGGTGCGTTATCTGCTGGCACCGGAGGGGCAAACACCTATCGAGCTGCTGGACTCTCTCATCCGCGATTTCCCCGACAATGAGGCGTATCGCCGCGCCTATGTCAACATCGTTGCTCTCCCGCCGAGGCGCCATGAGCCGCATGCGGATGCTGCCATGCTTCTGCGCGCGGGGGATTACGCGCGCACTTTGCTGGCTGACCACCCCGCCGACACGGGGCTATTGCTGCAATACCTCAACGTGCGCGACCGCTATGCCACGGCTCTTGCCTCACAGGGCAAGGCGGCGGAGGCCGCGCGCGAGAACGAGATGACGCTCGGTGTGCTCTCTCTGCTCACCTCTCGCTCCGATTTTTCGCCGGAGATGCGCATGCGCCTCGTGATGCTCGTTTCCATGCACCCCGAGGCAGAGGATGCCAAATCTCAGCAACAGGCGGAAATTTCCCTGCTGCTGCAAAGCTATGATGAAGAGCGCCTGAAGGACATCCGCACGCGCCTGAAAAACCTGCGCGCTCACATGCCCCGCCGTTCCGGTTCCCCTCGCAAGCCCCCGTCCGCCCCCGGGCGTATGCCGCATTGAACGGTATAATTCGAGTGGCTGTTTGCTAATGTTCTTGCCTTGGCTTCCCGTTGGGTGTAGGGTGCGGGTATGCAAAAGCTTGGTATGATGTCGGCCTTCGTTCGCTCGTTGTCGGTTGCTGTGTTTGTTGTGTTGTCGGGGTGCTTTCTGACCGCTTGCGGTGGCGGCGGTGGCGGGAGCTCTCGTGCCCTGAGAACGGCGGATGAGGTGATGGAGGCTTTTGCCGCGGGGCGGTGCATGCTGCAGATGCAGAGCGCGGAGGGTAACAGACTGGATATTACGCCCACCGCCGGCGAGCCGAACGCCTCGGGGCAAACCGCCGTCTTCAGCTTCAATCAGGGCGCTGATCAGCTAGGCCGTATTCGCCTCTCGAAGGTGAGTGAAACAACCGTCAGACTGGAGTTCCCCGCGGAAGACGGCTCCTCGCTGGAGTTGCCTCAGGGCTGGGCCGCGGAGCTCAGCGGTGACAGCACGGCCACGGAGGGTCGCCTGAAGTATCATAGCAATAATCAGGTGCTGTTTTACGTGGCGGATGTTGCGTACATGGGGCAGTTGAGCGGCAGCTATCGCACACCGACCTTGCCGTCGGGTGAGTTTTCCGCAGCATCGAGCAACGGCGCATGCCGCGCTTTGCTGATTCTGCGCTGAACGCGCAAAGCGCTTTTTTCTTGACTAAAACCCTTGCTTCGTGCATATTGCGCGCGCAATGAATAAGGTTCTCATTATCGGTGCCGGTGGTGTGGGTCATGTGGTGGCTCACAAGTGCGCGCAGATGGCGGATGTCTACAAGGAGATTCATCTCGCCTCGCGTACCAAGAGCAAGTGCGACGCGATTGCGGCGGATGTGCTTGCCCGCGAAGGCGTGAGCATCACCACGCACGCCGTGGATGCCGATGATGTGGCCGCAACCGTGGCCCTGCTCAAGGAGATTAAGCCCGACCTCGTGCTGAATGTGGCGCTGCCCTACCAGGACCTCCCCCTCATGGACGCCTGTCTGGAGGCCGGTGTGCACTACATGGACACCGCCAACTATGAGCCGCGCGATGTCGCCAAGTTCGAGTACAGCTGGCAGTGGGCCTATCAGGAGCGCTTTGAGAAGGCGGGCCTATTCGCTCTGCTCGGCTCCGGCTTCGACCCCGGTGTGACCAACGTGTACACCGCTTGGGCGCTCAAGCACCACTTCGACGAGATTGAGTATTTGGACATCATCGACGTGAACGGCGGCGACCACGGTCAGGCCTTTGCCACCAACTTCAACCCGGAAATCAACATCCGCGAGGTGTCCGCCCCCTGCCGCCATTGGGAGCACGGCGATTTCCAAGAGACGGGTGCCATGAGCCTGCACCAGCCCTTCACCTGCCCGAACGGCGTGGGCACCTACGAGATTTACCGCATGTACCACGAGGAGATGGAATCCCTCGTGAAGCACATCCCCACCATCAAGCGCGCCCAGTTCTGGATGTCCTTCTCCCCGAACTATATCAACCACCTGACGGTGCTCAAGAATGTGGGCATGACCCGCATCGACCCCGTGATGTACAACGGCGTGGAGATTGTGCCCCTCCAGTTCCTGAAGGCCGTGCTGCCCAACCCCGGCGACCTCGGCAAGACCACGCACGGCCGCACCTGCATCGGCTGCGTGATTCAGGGCAAGAAGGACGGCAAGTACAAGGCGGTCTACATCTACAACATCTGCGACCACGAGGCCTGCTTCGCGGAGGTCGGCTCTCAGGCCATTTCCTACACCACGGGCGTGCCTGCGGCCATCGGCGGCCGCATGATTCTCTCCGGCACGTGGAGCGGTAAGGGCGTGTTCAACATGGAGCAGAACGACCCCGATCCCTTCATGGAGGCCCTCAACAAGTACGGTTTGCCCTGGGAGTGCATCGAGCTGACCAAGGAACAGGCCGAGAGCCTGACCGTGGCGCAGTAAACGCTCGGACAATTTTTTGAATACACAACGCCCCGCTGTTTCGGCAGCGGGGCGTTTGTCGTTACAGGAGGATGAAGCGGCGGCGGGAGAAACTGAATCAGTCGGCAGGAGCCTTGCGATATGAGAACCATCGGTCGAGGTGTTTGCTGATGGCGGTCAGGAAAATGCTACCCAAAAGGGCTAATGTAAATACGATAGGAAAACGTATGCCGAAATTTTGAGGAAGCGGTAGTTTCGTGTAACATATGTAAATGGGCATATGCAGCAGCCACATATAAACGGAGTGTGTCCCTATAAATGTAAGCGATAATTTGATGAGGGAAATTCCATACATCAGGCGCAGGAGAATGGCGCAGATGATGAAGGATAAGCCGATATTAATGGCGGAGATGCCGGCAATCCCATAAGCGGAAAAGGGAAAAACAGTAAAGAAGAGAAGTGGCAGCATCGTCAATACACCGGATAATTTCTCCGGGTTGCGGATATGTTTGTAATAGGCATATCCGGTTAGGTAATACGGAATAACCATGATGGTACGCAAAACCGGGATGCTTCCCCACATGTTTTTGAAATCTGCAGGCATAAACGGCATTGTAAACGTCATGGGAAGTAATATCAACATGACGGTAAGGATAAAACTCGTGATGAAGAATGCTCGCCCCGTAGCTCTATCCAGAGTGCGGATGAATGGGAAGATAACAAAACAGAGAACCATGTAGCAAAAGACATACCACCATGAATCCGTAACAAGATTCGGCTTAATCGGCACAAGAATTAACGCTGTATCTGCGATGTTAATTTTTGCACTAAGCAGCTGTACCGGAATCAGCAGTGCGCAACAAATAAGGTATTTTTTGTAAAACAACCAAAAACTTTTTCCTGTCATGAGCAGAGCCGGTTTGTCCGGGTATTTCTCAGACATCAGAGCATGGGCATATCCGGAAAGGAAGGCGTAGAATGCTAAACAAGAAATTCCGGTAAACACACATACGGAACCAATATTTAATTGCGAAGACGATATCAGATGCGCAATCAACATCAGCCCGATGGCTCCTCCTTTCAGGTAAATGGAAAAATCCTTACTGAGGGGGGGGGGATATTTGAGGAGAATCTGCGGCATGACCGACGGATTCTACAGTATTTTAAATACTCTATCAAGAACTTTGTGCCCTTAAATATTGCAATTTCGGGCAGTTCGAATGAAAGGATGATTGAGGCAAGATACTAAAAGGTTCTTGCATTTGGTGCATTTCTTTAATGTAAGAGATTCTTTATTAACGGCAAACAATTCTGTAGTATTTAAAAGAAGATAAAAGAAGACTCAGCCTTACAACAGTGTTGCCTTTTGTAATCACTGAAAATCAATGACGCACCCAAGAGAATGGACTTAAAAAGGTCAGAAAACGTCCTTTTCTTGTCCGTTAGGGGCAGACTAGCAACACTCTGCCGGGAGAGAACCTAAAAGAAATAAGTCTTGGCTTTATAATCGGACGAAGAGTTTTCTTCGGTAGAGCCACAGGGCGAGGAGCCAGGCGAGGAGCAGGGCGGTGCCCGCGTAGGCTGCAGGCAGCGCGGCGGCGGGGAGGATGCAGCTCCACAGCCCGCAGCTCAGGCGTTCCGCAAGGGCGGGCAGGTTGAATAGGTGGGTGAAGAGATAGAGGAACAGGGCGTTTGCGCCGGCCACGCGCAGCGGATAGGCCCATAGGGTGAAGAGACGGGTGCCGGCGGGGCAGCAGTCAAGCAGCAGGTGGAAAAGCGCCAGCAGCGCGCAGCCCGCCCCTGCGGCGGTGAGGGTGAAGCCCGCCGTCCAGATATTCTTGATGCAGGGCAGGGGGTAGGCAAGGGCGAAGCAGAGCAGCGCGCCGCCGATCAGCAGGCCGAAACGGACGCCTGCGCGGGGATGCGCGAGCATGGCGCCCGCAGCATAGCCGATGAGGCAGAGCGCCGTGGCGGAGAGGATGCAGAGCGGCCCCTCGGGGTCGAGGATGCCGAGGTGCAGCCGCCCGGGGCAGAGCAGGGCGTCCACGCGCGCGTTGAGGCAGCCCGCAGGGGTGAAATTGCCGCCGAAGTACTGCGCCGCACCGATGCCGAGCAGCAACAGCGCGGCCGCGCTCACGCAGGGCCATGCCGCGCGCCGCGCGAGCAATGCCAGCGTGCCTGCGAACGCCCCCGACAGGCCGATAAGACCGAGCACGGAGGCAAAGCGCATGGAAGCAGGGTTCAGCGTGACAGGCCCGTTGATGGCCCAGCCGAGGAGGATGAGCAGCACCGCGCGGGTGTACAACCGCCCGAGCACGCGCCACGCACTCTGCTCCGCATGCTTGCGCAGCGAGAGGCAGAGTGACACCCCCGCGAGAAAGACAAAGAGAGGGAACACCAAATCATAGACCGTCAGCCCCGCCCAAGAGACATGCCCCATCTGCGCCCGCAGCGTCTGCATCGCGTCGCTGTGCGGAAAGAGCGGAGCCAAGCGGTACACGAGTACATCCAGCCCGGCGATGATGAGGACATCCAGCCCGCGCAGGGCATCGAGGCTGAGGAGACGGGAGGTGGCGTTATCCATGCTCGCCAGTATAGCAGAGGTCTGCGGCGGAGAACAGGAAAAAGCAGCAGGGAAAGATACGTGCGGCCCGATAAATGAGGAGTTTGCCGAGCTCTTGCGCGGCGTAGCCGCGCACACTTTTAAGGCGTCATTCTGACGGAACGTCAGAATGGCATCGTATACATCTGCGCGCCGGGGCGCGCACTCTATGGGAGGCATACCGAT
>JAKSOV010000048.1 GCA_024405415.1 Akkermansia sp. | reverse complement strand
CAAAAATAGTACATAGTACCTAGTACATAGTAAATCTACAAATCCTCATTTCTCCGCTCCCTCTTTCCCCTTGCCCCGCCGCGCGGCTTTCGTTATAATAGGGGCATGGCCGAGATTCCCGACATGTCTGATGGGCGCCCTGTTGAAACGCCTGCGGAGGTGTTGCAGGTCTTGCAGGCCGTGTTCGGGTTCGACGCCCTGCGCTCGGGGCAGGATGCGGTCGTCTCTGCCGTCATGAGCGGGCGGGATGCCATGGCCATCATGCCCACGGGCGGCGGCAAATCGCTCTGCTACCAACTCCCCGCCCTGTGTCGGGAGGGCATCACCATCGTGGTCTCTCCGCTCATCGCCCTCATGAAGGACCAAGTGGACGCCCTGCAAAGCCGCGGCGTTCCCGCCGCCGCCATCAACTCCTCCCTCGGCGCGGAGGAATATCGCCAAGTGATGAGCGCCCTGCAATCGGGCGAATTGAAACTCCTCTACGTCGCCCCCGAACGCTTTGCGCAGCAGGGATTTATGAACACCCTGCGCCGCATGCAGGTCTCACTGCTGGCCATTGACGAGGCCCACTGCCTCAGCCAATGGGGCCACGATTTCCGCCCCGATTACCTGCGCCTCGGCCGCGTGCGGCAGGAGCTGGGCTGCCCGCAGACCCTCGCGCTGACCGCCACCGCCACGGAGGCCGTGCGGCAGGATATTTTGAGCGTGCTGCAACTGCGCGAGCCGGCCGTCATCATCAGCGGGTTC
The DNA here is from genome assembly GCA_024405415.1 of Akkermansia sp. Lineage (GTDB taxonomy): Bacteria > Verrucomicrobiota > Verrucomicrobiia > Verrucomicrobiales > Akkermansiaceae > Akkermansia. The sequence goes on along the minus strand of JAKSOV010000048.1, from coordinate 13,270 downwards.
GCGCGCGATAATCTGGATTTCCGCATCACCCCCTGCGAAAGCCGCCGCGCCAAGTTCGAGCGCATTGCCGAGGTCGTGCAGCGTTGGCACCAGGGCATCATCTACTGCTCCACCCGCAAGACGGTGATGCTCGTGTTCGAGGAGCTGGTCAAGCGCCGCATCAACGCCGTGGCCTACCACGCCGGCATGACGGATGACGAACGCGCTTTCTCGCAGGATGCCTTTCTCTCCCGCCGAGCGGATGTCGTGGTAGCCACCAACGCCTTCGGCATGGGCATCGACCGCGCGGACGTGCGTTTCGTGGTGCACTTCGAAATTCCCGGCAGCGTGGAGGCCTACTATCAGGAGGCGGGCCGCGCGGGGCGAGACGGCGAGCCGTCCGTCTGCGAGCTGCTGTTCAACCACGCCGACCTCAAAACCCAAGAGTTCTTTTACGAGGGCAGCAACCCCTCGATAACGCTCGTCCGCGCGCTCTACCACCTGCTGCGCAGCCGATGCAGCTTCGAGACGCACGAGCTGCAACTCACGGTGGATGAAATGACCGCCGAACTGGGCGCGGACACCAACGGCATGGCCGTGAGCACCGCCCTTTCCGTGCTGGTGCATGCAGGCGTGATTGAGCGCTACGACATCCCCGGCACGCTGACGAAAGGCACGCGCGTCAAAGACCCGCAGCGCAGCTTCGACGAGCTGCCTATCGACCGCGAGGCGCTGGCGGAAAAAGCCCGCCGCGACCACGCCAAGATAGAGGCCATGACGCGCTATGCCTACTCCACGGGCTGCCGCCAGCAATGGATTCTGCACTACTTCGGGGAAGCATCCCCTGCCCCCTGCGGCCATTGCGACGCCTGTGACGAAGGCACCGCGCCCGAGGCGGAGGAGCTGACGGGGGAGGAAGCCGTCACCGTCCGCAAGGCCTTGGCGGGTGTAGCCCGCGCCTCCAAACGCAGCGCCGAGGGCGGCTGGGAGGCCATCTACGGCAAATCCAAAATCATGGACATGCTGCGCGGGGCCAAAAACGCCTCCATGCACCGCTACCTCACGGGGCTCTCCACCTACGGGCTGCTCTCCCACCTGACGGACGCGAAGATGAAATGCCTCTTCCGCGCCATGCAGGAGGCCGGGCTGCTGGAGCGCCAAGGCACGGACATGCCCCTGCTCACCCTCTCCGCCAAGGGCGAGGCCGTCATGATGAGCCGCGAAGCCGTGCGCGTCTCGCGCCGCGGCTGGTGCAGCGCGCCGAAAGCCGCGAAACAATCCCCGCAGGAGCGCATGAACCGCGTCCTGCAATCCATGGCCGTCGGCAAGGCGGACAAACTGCTGCTGGAGCGCCTCTCTACCCTGCGCCGCGAACTGGCGGAGGAATATGGCGTACCCGCCTTCCGCATCATGCGCAACGACACCCTCCACGCCTTTGCCACCGTCAAGCCCACCACCCGCGCCGCCGCCCTCCGCCTCAAAGGCGTCGGCCCATGGATGGAGCAGCATTGCCTCGATGACATTTTGGAGCTCATCTGCGAGCACGAAGGCGTATAAAACGCAAGGCCGCAGGCTCGGATTTCCTTGACAGGACGGGGATGTTGGTGTATGGTGACCGCGTTATGAAGAAAAGACTCCGCAAGAAGTACCGCGTGGGCGAGTTCCGCGAACTCTGCTTTGAATTCTCCTTTGACTACAAGGGCGACGTGACGGCTCCCGAGTGCGAGGCTTTCCTGCACGCGTTCGTGTCCGACTGCATTGAGGCCAACGGCCTGAATTGCGAGGGCAATATGACGGACGAGGGCTGCAACATCATTGCCAAGGCCATTGACCCCACCAAGACCACCGAGGAGCAGCGCACGGCCGTGAAGACGTGGCTCGAGGGCCGCGAGGACGTGGTCATCAACTCCTTCAGCGAGCTGACGGACGCTTGGTACGCCGTCTGCTGAGGCTCCCCTTCCCTCTACAACCCCGGCAGACGGTTCTGAAGTCTGCCGCACCCCCTCCTGAATACGCAGCATGAACGAGAATCCGACAACACCGAAGCCGATTTTCACCAAGGGCCTCAAGGGCGTGATTGCCAATGAGACGGGCCTGAGCGATGTGCGTGGTGAAGAAGGCCGCCTGCTCTATTGCGGCTACGAGATTGAAGATTTGGTAGATTTGTGCACCTTCACGGAAATCATCTACCTGCTCCTCAATAAACGCCTGCCCAACCGAGAGGAGCTGGAGGGGCTGCGCCAGCGTCTGCGCAACGACCGCGAGCTGCCCCAGCCGATTCTCGATTTCTTCAAAACGGCCACCAAGAAGGCCCGTCCCATGAGCGCGCTGCGCACGGCTGTCTCCATGCTCGGCATGTATGATGACCGCACGAAAGACCCGAGCCAGATGAAGGAAATCGGCCTGTCGCTCATCGCGAAGATTCCCGTGATGGCGGCCTACTACTACCGCATCTGTCAGGGGCTGGACCTGCCGCCCATCCGCACGGATTTGGGCGAGGCGGCCCACTTCCTGTGGCTGCTGAAGGGGGAGGAACCCGACCCCGCCGAGGCGCACATTCTCGATGTAGCCTATATCCTGCATGCGGACCACGGCATGAACGCGTCCACCTTCGCGGGCCGCGTGACGGCCAGCACGCTCTCCGACATGTACTCCGCCATCACCACGGCGCTCGGCACCCTGAAGGGCCCGCTGCACGGCGGTGCGAACGAGGCCGTGATTGAGATGCTGAAGGAAATCGGCGAGGAGGAGAATGTGGAGGCCTACATCAACGACAAGCTGGCCCGCCACGAGAAGATTTTCGGCATGGGTCACCGCGTGTACAAGACGCTCGACCCCCGCGCACCGCAGCTGCGCCGCATTGCCATCCGCCTGACGCAGACCATCGGCGAGCCGAAGTGGATTCGCATGAGCGACATGATTGCCAAGATGATGCGCACGCGCAAGAATCTCAACGCCAACGTGGATTTCTACTCCGCCACGGTGTACTACAGCCTCGGCATCCCCACCCGCATGTTCACCACGGTGTTTGCCATTGCGCGCGCTGCGGGCTGGGTAGCGCAGATTCTCGAGCAGCTGGAGGACAACACGCTCTTCCGCCCGCTCTCGAAGTACACGGGCCCGGATGAGCCGCTGCTTGTCCCCGTGCTCGACATGCGCTGACGATGCACCTCCCTGCGTTGAGCAAAAAATATTTGACAACGCAGTGCTCTGCCTCTACAATGCGGCTGAGCTTAAAAAGCCCGCTGTATATTTCGTTCTTTACGAACACCAACCCCCGCACCCGTTGCACCGGATGCGGGGGTCCCTCTTTTATATCGTTTCAAAGAGGACCATGGTCACGGCGAGCAAGTCGCACAGATGTGGCCACAGGATGGCTGTATATTCGTTCACGATAGCGAACACCGCCGCGGCTGTCAAAAGCGGCGGCGCAGACATGCTACCGCAACTCACCCCGAAGCGCAAAAAAACAACTTACGTTTTGTTCCGCTTTTATCCTGCAAGCGACTACGGCATCCGCACGAATACCCCGGCATTTTTGAACGCGCAGCGCTCCCTCCGTGTCAACAAAAACGAACGTGCTTGAAAGCTCGCGCGCGCGGGTGTAGAATGCAAGGCAACATACGACGATGAACACACAGGAATTCAACGAACAGATTGCGCAGAAGTCCGCATGGGTCAGTGCGGTGAAGCGCGAGATGGGCAAGGTCGTCATCGGCCAGCAGGACTTAATTAACCGCCTCATCCTCAGCCTGCTCTGCAAGGGGCACGTGCTGCTGGAGGGTGTACCGGGCCTTGCCAAGACCCTCTCGGTGAAGGCGCTGGCGGGCACGATGCAGGCGGCCTTCTCCCGCATCCAGTTCACGCCGGACCTGCTGCCCGCCGACCTGCTGGGCACCATGATTTACAACCCCGATGAGCGCAAGTTTGCACCGAAGAAAGGCCCGGTCTTTGCCAACCTGATTCTGGCGGACGAAATCAACCGCGCCCCGGCCAAGGTGCAGAGCGCGCTGCTGGAGGCCATGCAGGAGCGCCAAGTGACGCTCGGTGAAACCTCCTACGCCCTGCCCAATCCCTTCCTCGTGCTCGCCACGCAAAACCCCATCGAGCAGGAGGGCACCTACCAGCTGCCCGAAGCCCAGCTCGACCGTTTCCTCTTCAAGGTGATGGTGGACTACCCCTCCCGCGATGAGGAGCTGAAGGTGCTGGAGATGATGAGCAGCACGGAGGCCGCCCCCACGACCACCCCCGTGGTCAGCACGGAGGAGCTGGAGGAGAGCCGCACGCTGATGAACGCCATCTTTATCGACCCCGCGGTGCAGCGCTACATTGTCGACCTCGTGCGCGCCACCCGTACGCCCGAGAAGGTGGACCGCAAACTGGAGGGCATGGTGCGCGCCGGCGCCTCCCCCCGCGCCTCCATCAACATGGCCTTGGCCGCCAAGGCGCTGGCCTTCACCCGCGGCCGCGGCTATGTGACGCCGCAGGATGTGAAGGACCTCGCGCACGACATCCTGCGCCACCGCATCCTCGTTTCCTACGAGGCGGAGGCCGCCAACATCACGAGCGACAACGTGATTGACAGCCTGCTCTCCAAGGTGCCGGTGCCGTAACCCCCCTCTTGCCTCGCTCGGCATGGATAAGCTTCAGGACATCATGCAGAAGGTGCGCCGCATCGAGATTCAGGCGCGCCGACTGACCACGGAAACCTTTGCGGGGCAGTACCGCTCGGGCTTCCGCGGGCAGGGGCTTGATTTCCATGAATACCGCGAGTACACCCCCGGCGATGAGCCGCGTTTCATCGACTGGAAGGTGACGGCGCGCACGGGCGTGCCCTATGTCCGCACCTTCCGCGAGGAGCGCGAGCAGGTGCTGCTGCTGGCGGTGGACACGAGCGCCTCCATGGCCTACGCCGGGGCGCAGAGCGAGGACACCAAGCTGGAGTACGCCGCGCGGCTGGCCGCCGTGCTCTCCTACAGCGCGGCGCTCAACGGCGACAAGGTGGGGCTGCTGCTCTACGGCTGCCGCCCGCATTTCTACCTGCCGCCCGCCAAGGGCATGAAGCAGAGCCGCCGCATCGTGCGCGAAATCCTTTCCGCCCCCGCGGGCGGCGCGGACGAAACGACGGACGACATCGCCTCGGAAATCAACCGCACGCAGCGCAAACGAGCCCTCGTATTCCTCATCAGCGATTTCCTGGGCGCGCCCGACAAGGAGGCCGTAGGCAAGCTGCATTTCCGCCACGAGCTGGTGCCCGTGCGCGTGGCCGACCCCACGGAGCTGAAGCTGCCCGCCGCGGGCGCTGTGCGCTTCCGCGACCCCGAGAGCGGCGAGCTGACGGAGGGCGACCTGAACACCCCCGCCCTGCGCGAGGCTCATGAACGCGCCGTGGCTGCGCACCGCCTTGCGTGGAGCCGCGATTTCTCCCGCTTGGGCATCGATGCGCTCGATCTGCTCACCACACAGGATTTCATCCCCGCCCTGCGCGCGCTTTTTGCCCGCCGCAGCCGCATGTTTACCCGCTGATTTCCATGAACGACACCCCCGTCAACATCCCCGATGCCATTCCCACGCTGGAGGCGGATATCCCCGCCGAGGCGCTGGCGGGGCCGGGCATGCTGTGGTACGTGCTCGGAGGCGTTATTCTTCTGCTCCTCGCGGCCGCCGTGGCGCTGCTGCTGTGGTGGCAAGCGCGCCGTCGCCCCGCGGTGCTCGGGCCGAGCCCGCTGCAACGCGCCATGGAGGAACTGACCGCGCTGGAGGAGGAGCTGCCGCCGCTGCGCCCCTGCGCCCTGCGCCTGTCCCTGCTGCTGCGCTCGTACTTGGCGGGTCGCGCGCAGGACCCCGCCCTTTTTGAAACACAGGAGGAGTTTAACCAGCGTATGGATGCGCTCGCCACGCTGCCCGTGGCCCTGCGCCCCGCCACGCGCGAGCTGCTGGAGGAGCTGGCCGCCTACAAGTACGCCGGGGAGACGGCGAGCGACAGCACGCAGAGCCGCGCCCTCATCGAGCGCAGCCGCGAGCTGCTGCAGCAACTGGATGACGCCCAACAGGCCGCGGAAGCCGCGGCCGCCCGCGGAGAGGAGGACGAGGACGCATGAACACGCTCCGCCGAGTCTCCGCCCTGATGCTCCTCGCCGCCCTGCCCCTCACCGCAGCAGAGGAAGCCGCCGCCGCGACGGCGGAGGGCCGCGAGTTCCTGTTCGCTGCGCCCGAATGGCTGTGGGCGCTGCTCCTGCTGCTGCCCCTGCTCTTCCTGCGCCGCCGCGCGGGTGCAGTGGCTGCCGTCACGCACCCCACCATCCGCTTTGCGGCGGACAAAATGGCGCGGCCCTCGACCTTGGCAGGGCGCATCGGCCCGCTGCTGTTCGTAGCGGCTGCGGCCTGCCTTATCCTCGCTCTGGCCCGCCCGCAATGGCTCAACCGCCACGAGGAGCAGAAGGTGAGCGGCATCGACATCATGATTGCCTGCGACCTCTCCGGCTCCATGTCCATGCAGGATATGATTTTCACCGTGGAGGACGAGCGCGGGCGCTCCCGCCGCGTGCCTATCGACCGCCTCACCGCCGCCAAGCACGTCATCAACGAATTCATTGAGGGCCGCCCGAACGACCGCATCGGCCTGGTGGGCTTTGCGGGCAAGGCCAAGCTGTGCAGCCCGCTCACGCTCGACCACGGGCTGGTGCGCCATATCATCAGCCAATTCTACCTCGCCTCCGCCGACCGCTTCGGCCGTGAGCGCGCGGGCTATATCGAAGAGGACGGCACCGCCATCGGCACGGCTATCGCCTCCGCCGCTACGCGCCTCAACGCCCGCAAGGAAACGAAGTCGAAGGTCATCATTCTGGTGACGGACGGCATCAACAACCGCGGTTCCCTCGCCCCCACGGAGGCCGCCAAGCAGGCCGCAGAGCTGGGGATTACGATTTTCACCATCGCCATCGGTCAGGATGAGCGCATCTCCCGCTACACCGCCGATGTGGACACCTTCGACTCCAAGACGCTCAAGGAAATCGCCCACAGCACGGGCGGCAAATACTACCACGCCAGCAGCGGCGAGAAGTTGCAGCGAGCCTTCGCGCAGATTGACCGCTTGGAAAAGACGGATGCGAAGCGCCGCGTCATCCTGAGCTATGAGGAACTCTTTTATCTGCCCCTCGGGCTGGCGGCGCTGCTGCTGGCTCTCGGCATCGGTCTGAACTACACCCTCCCCCGCCCCGCTCCGTGAGTTTTCTCTATCCCCATGTTCTGTGGGCGCTGTTGGTGCCCCTGCTGCTTGCAGCCGCCGCTCTGCTGCGCCGGCGCCGCGCCGGCACGGCTTGGCGCAAGCTCATCTCGCCCGCGCACGAGGCAGAGCTGGTGACGCGCCGCGCCCCCTGGCACCGCGCGCTGGGGGCCGCCTTTGCCTTGGCGGCGCTGGTTGCGGTCATCGTGGCGGCGGCCCGCCCCATCTGCGGCTACCGCGAGGCGGGCTTCACGACGGGCAGCCGCAACCTGCTGCTGGCGCTGGATATCTCCCGCTCCATGGAGACGCAGGATGTCAAGCCCTCCCGTCTGGAGGAGGCGCGCGCCGCGGCCTACGAGCTGATTGAGGCGCTGCCGGAGGATAAAATCGGCCTCATTGTCTTTTCCGGCGAGGCGGACTTGGTGGTGCCGCTGACCTATGACCACACCGCCCTGCTCGATGCGCTGGAGCAGGTGGACCGCAGCTGGGCCGGCACGGGCGGCACGAACTTCAACAAGGTGCTCCGCAAGGCGATGCAGGATTTCTCCCGCAGCGCGCCCGAGGGCACGAATGCACTGGTGCTGCTGAGCGACGGCGAGGACACGACCGACGGCGAAGCCTCTGTCGCACAGGAGGCGAAGGCAAAGAACCTGCTGGTGCTGGCCGTGGGTATCGGCACCGAGGCGGGCGGCCCCATCCCCGACCCCGAGGGCGATAACGGCCTGTGGCAGGATGCGGACGGCAAGCACGTCATCAGCAAGCTGGATGCCGACTCCCTGCGCGCCTTTGCCAAGGAGACGAACGGCGATTTCGTGGTGATGAACTCGCAGACGGATTTGGCGGCCTTTGCCCGCCGCGCCGTGCGCCGCATCAATCGGCATGAGGAGGAGGTCTCCGTCAACAAGGTGCCGAACGATCGCTACGCGTGGCCTGCAGGAGCGGCGCTGCTCCTGCTGCTGGCGAGCATTCTCTGCGCCACGGATTGGCGCCTGCCGCGCCGCGCCACGCTGCTGACGTCCGCCGCGCTGCTGGGGCTGAACGCCGCGCAAGCCGCACCGAGTGCCACAGCGCTGGAGCAATACCGCATGGGGTTGGAAACCATGGGCCGCGAGAAGGAAGCCGCCAAGGGCTTTTTCTCGGAGGCGCTGCTGGATGAGGACCGCGACCTGCAGGCCGCCGCGCTCTACGAAATCGGCAACACCAACACGCAAGCCACTTTCAACGAACTGCGCGCGCTCTACGCGCAGCCCGAACCCGCCGATGATGACCCCGACACCCCCGCTGCCGCGCCGCACCAAGGCCCGAGCAAGAAGGCACTCCAAGGCATTGTCGATGCGCTCAAAAAGGACATCACCTCCTACGATGCGGCGCTGAAGCTGCGCCCCGCCCTGCGACAGGCAAGCGCCAACAAGGCCAAGGTGGAGGAGCTGATTCGCGTGCTGGAGGAAGAAATCAAGCGCGAGGACCCGCCCTCGGAAGATCAGCAGGATCAACAGAATCAGGACGAGCAGAATCAGAACAACTCCGATACGCAGAACGATTCTGACCAGCGGGACAACTCCGATACGCAGGATAATTCTGATAAACAGAACGACTCTGACAAGCAGGATAACTCCGACAAGCAGAACGACTCTGACAAGCAGGATAACTCCGACAAACAGAACGATTCTGACAAGCAGGATAACTCCGACAAACAGAACGACTCTGACAAGCAGGATAACTCTGACAAGCAGAACGACTCTGACAAGCAGGAGAACTCCGGCCAACAGAAGCAAGACGACAGCGAGCAGCAGGAGCAGCCTCAGCAGAATCAAGCTCCGCAGGAGCAACAGCCCCAAGGCCCGACGGAAAAGGAGAAGGCAGAGCAACGCGCGGCCTCCATCCTCAAGATGCACCTCGATGAGGAGCAGGGCTCACCCATCCCGCATGCGGAGCTCCCTGCCCGCCCGCCGAAGAAAGATTACTGATACCCCCTTGTTCACTATGCGATTGCTGATTTCCCTCATCACAGCCTCGGCGCTGCTCATGGCTCAGGCCGCTACAGCGGCCATCACGCCCGTCTGGTCGGCGGGGGTGGCGGTCCCCGGCGAAAAGGTGGCGCTCTACCTCATCGACACAGATGTGCAGGAAGACGCCTTTTTCCTGCACCGACGCCCCACCGTGCAACGCGCGCGCCTGGAACCGCTGCAACCCCAAGCGGGCGCCAACCCGCTGGACCCGGACCGCAAAAACGCGGAGATATTCCCGCTGGTGATTACACCTGATGCCCCCGGCGAGCTGAAGCTCCCCGACATTGAGGTTGAATACCGCTCCGGCCGCAAGGAAAAGGTAGCCGTGCCGCCGCTGCCCGTAGTGAGTACGAGCGAAATCCGCTGGCAGGAGACACCGCTGCCGATCGGCGTGCTGTGGTACACGACGACAAAGGAAGGCTATGTAGACCAGCCCGTGCGGACCTCCATCAAAATCTTCCTCCCCGGGGACTGTGAGGTGCCCTTTGCCCCGCAACTGCACTCCGTGGGCGTGCGCGTGGGCAGCATGCAGCCCACGGTGCAGGGCGTTGCCTCTGTCGTGCAGAGCAGCATCCTGCCCGTCACCTCGGCCTTCGCCAAGGGTAAGACATGGCGCACGGCAGACTTCAGCGGTCTTCTGACACCCTTCCGCGAGGGCAATGCGGACGTGGGCGGCAAGCTCACCATCGCGCAGCGCCAAGGCTTTTTCAGCACGGGCCGCGCGGAGGCGGAAATGCCGGTGCTGCGCATGGGCGCCCTGCCCCTGCCGCCGGGGCAACCTGCGGATTTTGCCCATGCGGTCGGCGATTTCTCGGTCAGCGCAAGCACCTCTGCCACATCGCTGGCCATGAACGAGGCTGTAGAGGTGGAAATCACCGTGCGCGGCACGGGCGATTTGGCCCGGCTGGAATGCCCCGAGCCGACGGAAGCCGAGGCGTGGAAGCTCGTTCCCGCCACGCGCAAGCCCATCCTCGATGCCAACGGGGAAACCGTGGGCATGGTGTTCAGCCGCCTCATGCGCCCGACGACGGAGGTGCGCGGCATCCCCTCCTTTGCTTTCAGCTATTTTGACCCGCAGACGCAGGAATACAAGCGCGCCGCCACCGCCCCCCTGCCCCTGACGTGGCGCAAGTCCGACACAGCAGGCAGCGGGCCCGCCGTGGCCGCCGCTGAGCCGCCCCCCGCGGGCAAGGTGCCCGTAGCGGAGATGACGGATATCTACGGCTATCTGAGCACCGAGCTCTACGGGCGCCCGCTCAACGCCCCGCGGGTGCTGCTGTATCTGCTCTACCTGCCCGCCCTCGTGGTGCTCGGCATGGCGGCATGGCGCGCCGCGCGCCGCAAGTATGCGGAGGGCGCTGCCGCCCGCGCACAGGAGCGCGAGCTGGACCGCCTCGCCAAGGAGCCGGATGCCCTCGCCTTCCTCAAAGCCATCGGCGGCTACATCGAAAGCCACGTCACCCCCGAGCGCATGTCGCCGGAGTTGCAGGCGGTGCTCGACCGCCGAGATGACGAGGCTTTCCGTCCCGCAGCATCGACCGCACTGGCCCCCGAGGAGCGCGAGCGCATGCTCAAGGCCCTGCGCAAAGCTCTGGTGCAGCTCTGCCTCGCGGCGGCGCTGCTGTTACCCGCCGTCCATGCGGCGGACGAGGCCGAGCAAGCCTACAAGGCGGGACAATTCAGCCACGCGCTGCAATGGCTGGAGCAAACGCCCGTGCCGCAGGGCGAGGAGGCCCGCGTGCTCTACAACAAGGGCAACTGCGAATACCGTCTCGGCAACAACGGCAAGGCCGCCCTGCTCTACGCACAAGCGCTGCTGGCCGACCCCGGCTTGGCAGAGGCCAAGGCCAACCTCGCCTTCATTCAGCGCAAGGAGGGTGCCGTGATGCCGCAGTATTTGCCTGAGGATGAGGTGTTCACATGGCTGACCCCCGCCCAGTTGAAGACGGCAAGCATCGTAAGCACGGCTCTGCTGGCCTTCCTGCTCGCCCTGATACTCACGCGCCGCAGCGAAAAGCCCGCCCCGCTGCTGCACAGCGCAGCCATCCTCGCTACCGCCGCCGTGCTGCTCTGCGCCGCCGACGCGCTCTACTACGCCACGCGGCAGGTGCCGAATCCCGCGGCGACACCACCTGCGGATACCGTGATGGTAATCACCCCGACGACAGCTCGTGCCACGGCGGACACGCAGGGGGCCTCCATCATTGATTTTCCTGCCTCTACGCCGCTGCATTTGCTTGCCATGCGCGGGGACTGGTGTTATATTGAAACCTACTCCGACGGTACCCGCGGCTGGGTGCAAAGTGCTGATATTGCGCCCCTGCAAGAGGGCAGCGCCCCCCGCATCCCGATTCTGCTCCGATTCTGACTCTCCGCCTCTCCATGAACTCACAAGATTCCGGCTTCTTCCTGACCATCGGCAAGAACGTGCTTCTTGCCGGCGCCGCCCTCCTGCTTTTAGCCGCCGTGCTGTGGACGGTCGGCCTGTGCGTCTGCCGCCCGATCTGCGCGCTGATTCTGCTCCCCGCCCCGCTCGTGATGAAGCTCATCTCCGCCAAGCTGCAAAAGGATATCCCCATGCCGGCCTACTTTGCAGCTCTCGTGATGATTGCTCTTGTGACCTTTGCCCTGATGGAAGCTCCGAGCGGCACCGAATGGGCACAACCTTGGGCCAAGGGCCCCGAGGTCTCGCCGAAGGGGAGCGCCCTGCATCTGCGCAACGTGCGCGACTTCGATTTCCGCGATACCAAGGACTATGATGTGCGCTATCTCGAGGAGGATTTCCGCCTCGAGGACCTGTGTGGGGTCCACCTGATGGAAAGCCGCCGACAAGGAATCATGCAAGACTGCGATTTGCTGCTCTCCTTCGTCTTCAACGACGGCCGCAGCCTGGTCTTCGGCCCGGAGATGCGACTTCCGCAGGGGGAACAGTTCAATGAGACACAAGCGCTGTACAAGGGGTACGGCCTGCTCTACATGTTCGGCACAGAGGAGGACATGCTCCGTCTGCGCACGAATCTGAAGCACGAATACATGACCTTCCACACCCTGCGCCTCACCCATCAGCAGGCGCAGGAGATGCTGGCGGCCTGCGCCCGCCTTGCGATGGCAAACAGCACAAGCAACAAAGCCTACCCGCCCTTCGCCGGGCAATACGATGGTGCGATGCAGAGCATTCTCCGCATCGCTCTGCCGCAGCTTCCCCACGCCCTCAATGAGGACGTGGCGCGCATCCTGTTCGACAATGAAATACTCGGCGCCAAACAGGGCGAAACGTGGAACACGTATCAACGCCGCTGCGCCGTCGGCTTTAATATCGCCAAGGAGGAGAGAGCCACCTATGCCGCTGAGCTGCGGCGCCTCACGGAAAGCCCCAAGCTCCCCGAGCTGCACGCTGCACGCCACGTACAGGAAGAAAGCCTCGCCGCCGACCGCAAGCGCAAGAACAAGGCCGATAGCGGCGCCCCCAAAGAAGCCCCGAGCTATGCCTCCACCTTCACCACCGGCAAAGGCAGCGCGCTCGCCGCAGACATCCCCGAGCCGGGAGAACGCCTGACGATTGATACCCGAGATTATTCCGATGAGGAGTACAACAGCGATGAGCCGCAGGAGGAAACCGAGGACACTCCCGCACCCGCCAAGGACGCCATCCCCGAGCCGAAGGCCCGCATGCATGCGGATGATATGGCCGCTGCCGCCGCTGCTGAGCGACGAGAGCGCGAGAAAAAAGACGCAGCAGAGGGCAAGTTTGCCAAGAAGGGAGAAAATACCGAGGAAGCCGCGGAGCCGCGATCCTCGGTGGACTACGGCGAGTTCATCACCGGGCGCAAGCGCGGCGGCATCCGCATCATCGAAAAGCCCAAGAAGGCGGAACCGCCTCACCCCCTCGACCCCTACAAGCGCCGCACCCCCTTTGACGACGAGGAAAATCAGAAGAAAGAGGAGCCCAAAGACACGGACGACCTGACCTCCAAGCCCGCGCCGATTCACTTCTGATGTTCCCGACAAAGGAGGATTTGTAGATTTACTATGTACTAGGTACTATGTACTATTTTTG
>JAKSOV010000047.1 GCA_024405415.1 Akkermansia sp. | reverse complement strand
ATAAATAGTACCTAGTACATAGTACCTAGTAAATCCCGACAAATCCCCCTTTGTCTCTCCCCGCCGCGAAAAAAGGCTTGTCCCGCTCCCACAGATAGGGTAGTATCTCGACGCACACTGCAAGGTCTGCAACCGAGGACAGGTGGCAGAGTGGTTGAATGCAGCGGTCTTGAAAACCGCCGAAGGTTATGCCTTCCGTGGGTTCGAATCCCACCCTGTCCGCTCGTCAAAAATCCCGCACGGTAATACACCGTGCGGGATTTTGCCTTTATGAACACTTATTCTCAGGCCTTCTTACGCGCGCCAAGCACCCAAGGTGCATAACGGCGCAGGCCTTCTGAAACCGCAACGCCAGCTGCAATACCGAACACAATGGCCGGAATGCGGACAAAAACGCCGCGCAAGCAAATAAGGCCGGGCATATCGAGCATGGCACAGGCTTCCTCATACCATTGAGCGACAGAGTTTTGCATCACCCAAGTAAAGAGGTAATGAATGAAGTAGATGCAGAGCGTATTCCTACCCAACAGCAGAAGAAAATTGACGGGCTTCATTTTTTGCGCCACCGCCAGACTGAACACCATGCCGAAATGCAGCAACAGCACATAGACGGCAGCATTGTAATATGCCCCCCACACATCGCTGACGGGCGGCAAATGAAGAGCAAAAACAGCATAAGCCCACACGGGCAAGTAAAGAGCAGCCGATGTCAACACGACCCGCCAATCCGCCAACCGGGAAATCCAATTTCTCTTTCTCGCAACATACCCCAAATTGATGGACCACAGCATCACACAGGCAACGTGGCTATGCCACGGCAAGCTGATGCGCTCCACATAGGTCAGATAATATAACGCGAACAACGAAACAAGGCTGGAAACGCCCAACAACAACCCATCACGCGCGCCGCACAGCTTGACGGTGATGTACTGAAGAAGTTGCAGACAAATCAGACAGTTCACGAACCAAAAATAATGTCCTTCCAGAATATACTCTCGGAAAAACGCCTCCCAATGGGCCCACTGGTGAATTCCCATCACATACTCGCGATAGGCCTCCCCAATCCAAAAGCAAGTACCGCCCACCAGCAGATAAGGGATCACAACGCCTCTCATCTTTTTGAGCACGAAGTCTCCGGGCGACATGTCAGCGCCTTTGAAAAAGTAACCGGACAGGAAGAAAAAGGCGCTCATGTAATACGGCCCGTACAGGTAATGAATCTTAGCATTCCCCGTCAGATTATGAGTGAGCACAAGCAGCAAAATCAGGATACCTCGGAGCAGGTCAGGCCATTTTTCTCTCATACTTTTACGCGTATCTTTGCGATTAATATTTCGGCACGCAGTATATCTACCGACCACGTATAAGTCAACCCAATTATCCTCAACACAAAGCCACCGGCGTCTCCCTTTTGCCCCGTTGATACAGTCTCATTCCGCACTTGCATGCGCGCGCGAGGGCGGCTATAATACGGGCATGCCGACCATCTCCCTTTCCCTCGGTGAGAAATCCTATGACGTCATCGTTGCCAACGGCTCGTTGGAAGCCGCGGGCGAGCACATCCGCCACGCGGGGCTGAAAGGTGCCGCCGCGCTCATCACGGACAGCAACGTGGGGCCGCTCTACGCCGAGCGCGTGAAGAAAAGCCTCGAAGCCGCGGGCTACCGCGTGTCACTCCATGTGTTCGCGGCGGGAGAAGCGCACAAGAATCTCACGACCATCGAAACGCTGGTGAATGAAATGGTGGCCGCGGGGCACGACCGCTCGAGCTTTGTTGTGGCGCTGGGCGGCGGCGTGGTGGGCGATATGGCGGGCTTCACCGCCGCCATGTACTACCGCGGCATCCCCTTCGTGCAAATCCCCACCAGCGTCATGGCGCAGGTGGACAGCTCCGTGGGCGGCAAAACCGCCGTGGACATCGCCGCGGGCAAGAACCTCATCGGTGCCTTCCACCAGCCGCGCCTCGTCATCGCGGACCCGCAGACGCTCCGCAGCCTCGATGCCCGCACCCTGCGCGAAGGCATGGCTGAGATGGTGAAACACGCCGCCATCCGCAATGCGGCCATGCTCCCTGCCCTGCGCGCGCTCGCTGCAAGCATCACCGAAGACGGCTCCACGCTCGACTGCGAGCTGATGGAAAAACTCATCGCCGCCAATGTCGCCATCAAAGCCCGCGTGGTGGAGGAAGATGAAAAGGAAACGCTCGGCGTGCGCGCCTTCCTGAACTTCGGGCACACGCTGGGGCACGGCATCGAGGCCTCCGTGCCGCTGGGCTCCCTGCTCCACGGCGAAGTCGTGAGCCTCGGCATGCGTGCCGCGCTCGCCCTCTCCCGCCAACACAGCGGGCTCTCTGCTGCGGCTGAGCGCGAGGTGCTGGACACCCTCGCCGCCCTGCACCTGCCCCTCACCCTGCCCGCGCAGGTGGACCCGCAGACGGCGCTCGCCCACACCAAGACCGACAAAAAGTTCCAAGGCGGCGCCATCCGCTTCGTCCTCCTTGAATCCCTCGGCTCCCCCGTCCTCTCCCGAAAGGTGATGCAAGCGGATTTGGAAGAAGCGATGCACCACCTCACCACTCCCCTCTCCTAAAAATCCCCGCGCGCGGAACGCGCCGAATTTCTCAAATAGTACCTAGTACATAGTACCTAGTAAATCTTATGACTGACCCCAGAACAACCCAATTAGCGCAAAATCTCATTTCTCACTCCTGCCACGTTCAGCCGGGGGAGCACGTGCTCATTGAAATCATCGATGCGCCCGATGAAATCGCTATCGAACTCATCCGCGCCATCCGCGCAGCGGGCGGTCACCCGCACGTCAACCTGCGCCACACCCGCGTGACCGCCGAGATGTTTGCGGGCGCCACGGACGAGCAGTACGCCTCCATCGCGGGCTTCGAGCTGGCGGAGATGAAAGCCATGGATGCCTACATCGCCATCCGCGGTGCAAGCAACAGCTTTGAGAACTCCGCCGTGCCCTCCGAAAAGATGGCGCTGGCGCAGAAGCACATGAAAGACGTGCACCGCCAGCGCGTATGCTACACCAAGTGGTGCGTGCTGCGCTGGCCCACCCCCAGCATGGCGCAGAGCGCCGGCATGAGCACCGAAGCCTTTGAAGAGTTCTACTTCCGCTGCTGCTTGGCGGACTACGGCAAGCTCCGCAAAGCCATGGACAAGCTCAAGGCCAAGATGGAGGCCACCGACAAGGTGCACATCGTCGGCCCCGGCACGGATTTGACCTTCTCCATCAAGGGCATGCCCGCCATCCCCTGCGACGGCGAGCTGAACATCCCCGATGGCGAGGTCTTTACCGCCCCCGTGCGCGACTCCGTGAACGGCACCGTGTACTACACCGCTCCCACCGTCTTCCAAGGCATTCCCTTCGATGGCATCCGCCTCACCTTCAAGGACGGCAAGATTGTCGAGGCCCACTGCAACGGCGACGAAACCGCCCTGAACAAGATTCTCGACTCCGACGAAGGCGCGCGCTACATCGGCGAGTTCGCCCTCGGCGTGAACCCCTTCGTGCTGGAACCCATGCGCGACATCCTCTTCGATGAGAAGATTGCCGGTTCCTTCCACTTCACCCCCGGCAACGCCTACGAAAACTGCGACAACGGCAACCGCTCGCAAGTGCACTGGGACCTCGTCTGCATCCAGCGCGCCGACTACGGCGGCGGCGAAATCTATTTCGACGACGTCCTCATCCGCAAAGACGGTATCTTCGTCGACCCCGAACTCGCCGACCTCAACCCCGCCCAATAAAAAATTCCGCGCGGCTCCGCCGCGCCTAACTCAAAAATAGTACCTAGTACATAGTACCTAGTAAATCATGAAAGACCCTCGTTACCAGCAACTCGCCGAGCAAATCGTCGGTTATTCCGTCCATGTGGAACCCGGTGAACACGTCAACATCCGCGCCACGGGCATTCCCGAGGCCATGGTCGTCGAACTCATCCGCGCCATCCGCGCGCACGGCGGCCACCCGCATGTGGAGCTCTCCCAGAGCCTCATCACCCGAGAGCTTCTCCGCGGCGCCACGGAAGAACAGTATGAGCTCGAAAGCCGCTACCGCATGCAGCGCGCGGAGGACATGGACGTCCATATCTCCTTCTACGCCGACGACAACACCTTTGAGACCGCCGACGTGCCCGCCGACCGCATGAAGATTGTCAACAAGGCCTTTGCGCCCGTCTCCAACTTTGTGTGCAACAAGCGCAAGTGGACCGTCCTCGCGTGGCCGACACCGAGCATGGCGCAGGCCGCGGGCATGAGCACGGAAGCCTTCGAGGATTTTTATTTCCGCTGCTGCCTCGCCGACTACGGCAAGCTGAAGGCCGCCATGATGAAGCTCAAAGCCATGATGGAAAGCACCGACAAGGTGCACATCGTCGGTCCCGGCACGGACCTTACGTTCTCCATCAAGGGCATCAAGGCCATCCCCTGCGCGGGTGAATGCAACGTGCCCGACGGCGAGGTCTACACCGCCCCCGTGCGCGACAGCATCAACGGCACCCTCACCTACAACGCCCCGAGCATCTACAACGGCATTCCCTTCGACGGCGTGAGCTTCCGCTTCGAGAACGGCAAGATTGTGGAGGCCCACTGCAACGGCGACGAGAGCAAGCTCAACGCCCTGCTCGACACGGACGAAGGCGCGCGCTACATCGGCGAGTTCGCCCTCGGCGTGAACCCCTTCGTGCTGCAGCCCATGCGTGACATCCTCTTCGACGAGAAGATTGCCGGCTCCTTCCACTTCACCCCCGGTCAGTGCTACGAAGAGGCCCCCAACGGCAACGATTCTTCGATTCACTGGGATCTCGTCTGCATCCAGCGCGCCGAATGCGGCGGCGGCGAAATCTACTTCGATGATGTCCTCATCAGAAAAGACGGCGTGTTTATCGACCCGGAATTGGCCGACCTTAATCCCGCCGTGTAACCCTCACACCCTCTCAGCATGTTCGCTCGCACGCTTCGCCTTTTCTTTTACCTCGCGCAACTTCTGCTCCTTGTGGCCTACATCGGCTATTGGGGAGCTGACCGATTCGAGGTGAAGCACGCGGAGCTGCCGGCGAACACGCTGAAGGGGGCGGGACCGCTGAAAATCGCGTATTTCAGCGACCTGCACAACCGCCGCGACCATTTTGAGGCGGTTGTCGAGGAAATCGAGCAAGCGAAGCCCGACCTCATCATCTTCGGCGGCGATTTGATTTTCGCCTTAGAACGCCTTACCCGCACACGTCAGCTGGTGCAAGGCTTCCGCCGCCTGAGTGCCGTAGCCCCCGTGTATGCCATGCTCGGCAACCAGGACTACGAGATGCTGCCGCAGGTGGAGCGCATCTTCGCCACCGCGGGCGTCACCCTGCTCCGCAATCAGGCAGCGGATTGGACAGCAACCAACGGCACCGTCATCCGTCTTGTCGGGCTGGGCGATTGGACGGAGGGGGATGAGAACCCCGCGGCTTGCCTGAGCGAGGGCGACAGCGAAGAAAAGCCCGTGCTCCTGCTCTCCCACAATCCCGAGAGCCGCCACGAACTCGGCAACTACGACTGGGACCTCATGCTCAGCGGCCACACCCACGGCGGCCAGCTCGGCATCCCCTTCACCGACAAATACATCTGCTTCCGCTCCGACATGCCCTGCGGGCTCTATCCCTACGACCGCGACCGCCGCATCTTCGTCTCCAAAGGCATCGGCGGCAGCATGCGCATGCGCTTCTTCTGCACCCCCGAGCTGGTCATCCTCGAGCAGAAGTAAAGGGCAAAACCGACAGAGCAAAAAAGAGTTGACAACGCTCCTTTGCAACTCTACAATGCCCCTGAGCTTAAAAAGCTACAAGGCTAATAATTCCATCTATTTGGAACCGAAAACCCCGCATCCGCTGCAACGGATGCGGGGTTGCTTCGTTTATATCGTTTCAACGAAGCTCATGACCACGGCGAGCAAGTCGCAAATATGTGGCCACATTCGTGCTAATAATTCCTCCATAGTGTCGGAACCGCCGCTGCTGAAAAAGCGGCGGCAGAACCAGCCTACCACACAAACCAACGAGAGACAAGACAAGGACGAAATCCGAACATCATATTGCAACGAAATACGTATCTCTACCCCTTCCCCACCGCCGACACCGCATCCTCATGCATAGAGCAAACACGCAGAAGCGGCGGAGCAAAAAAGAGTTGACAACGCTCCTTTGCAACTCTACAATGCCCCTGAGCTTAAAAAGCTACAAGGCTATTTTTATCATTTACTGATAACCGAAAACCCCGCATCCGTTGCCGCGGATGCGGGGTTGCTTCATTTATATCGTTTCAACGAAGCTCATGACCACGGCGAGCAAGTCGCAGATGTGTGGCCACATTCGGACTATTGTTATCATATTGCTGATAACCGCCGCTGCTGAAAAAAGCGGCGGCAGCACCAGCCTACCACACAAGCTAACGAGCGGCAAGACAAGGCCGAAATCCGAACACGTCATATCGCGACAACCAGAAGCGTCTGCGCTTCCTTCTCCTTCGACTCACCCCTGAGCAGAAAGAAGGGAAATCCGTTCCCCGCGACTAGCGCAGGGAACGGATGCTTTTTTTCAGATAACACGAAGAAAGCCTTAGTGCGCGTAGGTCGCAGAGCCACCCATAGAGCGGGAGCTTTGCACCCTATCACTTTCCTGAATGATGGTGGAATGGGTGCCGCGTAAGGGCTTGAGCGGTGCAGGAGCTGCCGCAGGAGCCGAGGGCTTAGGCGGCGGCGCCGGCGTTACCTTCGGTTGTGGGGTAGCCTTGGGCACGGGTTTCGGCTTAGCAGCGGGTGCTGCTGTTTTGACGGGCAGCGCGGGGGCAGGAGCTGCCCCCGCGGGGGTCGCGGGGAGCACGGCGGGCGGAGGTGTCACCACCTTTTGCTGCACACAGGAGGCGAGGGCAAGCGCCATTGTCAGGTATAGAATTCGATTCATCGTCATTGGGGTTTGCTGATGTTTTTGCATTCCTGCAGAAGTGTTTGCAGGGATTGCTCAACGGCTGCCTTAAGCTGAGCCTCGGTCTGCGAGAGCACCTTCGCGGCGCACTCCTCCTCATACCAAGCGGTGGCATTGCCGTGGGCTTCCCCGCTCTGCGAGGCCACGATGCCGCCTGTTGTCACATCGATGAGTTTGAGCGTGTAGGCAATATCCGCCGTGCGCACGAACTTGGTGCGCCCCGCCGTGGCAAAGTGGCGGGAAGAAGCGCTTTCCTCCGCCTTGCTGACGCTGAGATCCACCACGAAATCCGCAGCTTTCACGCCCTTCGTTTTGGCTTTTTCCTCGCGGCGGGCATAGCCTTGCGCCGCCACGCTGCGTTCGATTTCATCGGCGGCGGAACTGCGATCCAGCAGCACGAACATGCGGTCCTGACCGACCGTATTCTGCATCACCCCCTCACAGGCGCTGCCCAGAGACTGCACCATGGCAGGGCTGAGGGAGCCGCACGACAGAGCGGAGTTCCACGCGCCCGCGCTCGGGATGGTGAGGGCCATGCGGTTAGCGAACAAATCGGCGGGCGGGCAAATCTTGGCCTCCACCGTCACGGAGAACAGGCCGTCCTTGGCACGCTCCTCGGACACCACGCGGCAACTCTTCACCACGCCGTCAAAGGAAATACCACCGACCACACCCTTGTTATCCGTTGTGGGGTTCTTGCCGCCGGGCACACCGACAATCGCCTTGGCGACATCCACACCGCAGACCTGCGACACCGCTTGCGAGACAGCCTCTTGGTAGGCGTCCTCATGCGTCTTGCCGTAGCCCGTGGCCGTGCTTGTTTCCATGGCCTGTTTGGTCAGTGAGGCCTGCTCCGCGGGTGCCGGTTCCGCGGCACCGTCACAACCGCCCAGCAGAGAACCGAGCAGCAAACTTGCTAACAGTAGCTTCATCGTGCAAACTTACTTGTTGATGATTTTCTTCTGCTGCATCTTGAGCAGAATCTCGCGGGCGATTTCATCCGTCATGCACTGCATGGTGGTCTTTTTGGCGTCCAGCTGGGAGTTGGATTTCTCCTTGAGCGTCGTGGGCTTCAGCGCCACAATCGGCTTGAGCGAGTACTTGCCGTTCTTGTTGTCCATTTTGAAAACATTGCCCGTCACCGTCGCGGCAGATTCCCATTGTCCGCCGACCTCGTGCGGGTTCTCGGCGTCAAAACAACCGACAATCACATACTGAATATCGGGGTCCTCCGCAGCAATCTCTGCGGCAATCTCTTTCCAGAGTGCGGGGGTGGGTTTCTTGCCCGTACCCATCACCTCGTCGATTTTGGCAGCACCCTCCAATGTCATGGAAAGGTCGACCACCTCTTCAAAGCCCTTGTCGAGCAGCACGGAGGAGAGACCGTCGTTAAACTCGCTCTTGGCGACATCATCCAGCTCATAGCTCTGGGCGTCCGCCTTCTGCGTCACCGCTGTGCCGGCGGTCTTTTTGGCGTGGGTCTTTTTCGTTTCCACCACGGCGTCCGCGCTGTCGGTAGCGGCCTCCGTCACGGAAGCCTCGGAGGCAGCTTCCCCTGTTTCCTCAGCGCTCACCTCGGCACCGAACACAGTGTTGGCGGCAATGCGGCGCGCGGTGAACAGCACCGCCACCTTCACATCGTTGAGCTGCACATCGGAGGCCGCTGCCTTCATGCTCTGAATCTTGTCCATCATCGCCACGTCATCGATGTTGGCTTGGAACTTCACCACCACGCAATCGCCCGTATCCTTCGGCTCAAAGCCCTTGTTGGTGCAGATGTCCAGTAGCTGCTGATACACGGCGGGCTTGCGCTCGTTGAAGGCCTGGCGGGCGCTGTCGGACTGCCGCGCCATCAGGTTATCCAGCGCAGCGTGAAAGGCGGTTTCCTTCGCCTTGGCAAAGGCAGCCTCGCGAGATGCGGCATCCTTGGGCGTATAATCCTCCGCACCCGTGCCCGAGAGCACCATGGGAGCAGCGAAAGCGGGGGCAGACAGAGCGACTGCCAACAACATGGTTTTCCAATTCATTTTCATGGTAAAGTAGGTTTTTATTTTTTCTTGGGAGAGGAGTTGAGAATGCGGGCGTCATCCACGGAACTCATGAGAATCCATTTCTTGGATCCTGGGTCCTTTTTCAGCTTATCCGCCGCGTTGACCAGCATTTCATAGCTCGCAGCCTGATAATAAATCCAAGGCGTACCGAGCTTGACATCGGGGGTGTAGAGGGCATCGACATTGCCGAAAAGGCGTTCACGAAAGGAGGTTTCGCCCGTCGGCGCTTGCAGCTCCAGCTCGCAGCCTGCCACAAAGGCGAGCTGATTCTGGTACTTGTTGACTTTTTTCACGACCTGCGTCACGAACTTGGGCAGGTAGATATTGAGCACGCAGTCGGGACGGCGCAGCACGAACGAACCACCCGCGCTCTTCCCCTCGCGGCGGGCCTCATAAGTATCCACCGCAGCGCGGCGTTTCAGCTCATGCACATTGCTCAGGTTCTCGCGCATGCTGCAATACACTTGGTCGTTACCGCCGGAGTAGGGCAACACGGGCACGCCCAATTTTTCATAGAACACCGCGCTGATGAGCGAGGAATAGTAGGACTTGACGGAGGGGCGAAGGGACTCGGGTGTATCGCGCAGCAGCTCCTCGCCCAAGCGAATCTCACCGATGCCGATGGTGAAAGACGGGGAAAAGGTCGAGCAGGGCTGCTTGATGATGTTCATGAACTCGGGGAGCAGGTTCTGCTCATAGAGATGTTTCAGGCAGGCCTGCTTGTGCTCCTCGCTCACCTCCGTACCCTTGACGACATCAATCAGCTGAATGCGCCCCGGCAACATGGCCGCAATACGGCGGTCTGCAAAATTGCAGAGAATGACATCGAAGCCGACCTCGGCGATGATTTTGGTGATGGTGCTGCCCTTGACAAAGGGCAACTGCTGCGTCTCCACATGCTCATAGTTGATGGCACAGGCCACGCGCCAGGCATCTCCCCCCTGTGCGCCGCTTTCCTTATCCCCAACCAAGCGGTCGACCAAACGTTCGCCCCCTGCCTTGCCCTCCGCTGCTACGGCTTCCGTCATGCGGCGCGTCAGCTCAGACGGCACCTCGACGGAGAATCCGTCCTCGCGGATTTCCCGCCGATCACCGAATTGGTGACCGACGGGAAACTGAGCGGTAATTTCCTCCTCATTCTGCGTACCGTAGTACCACATGCCGGAGAATTGCACACCGTCAAAGGGAAGAGACGTTTCCTCGGCTGACGATGTTCCGCCGATGAAGAACGCACACAGAGCAGAAAAAAGGAGGAAATGTTTCATGTTATATCATTTTTGTTATCGAGCCACGGTACTCAACACGGAAAAGAGCGGTTGAGCCATTCCCGGCAGCATTTTCTCGGCTTCGTTTTTAAAGAAAGGAAAACGACTGAAACGATTTAGCGACGGAAGTGGCGGCCTTGGCAGCCTGAGCCTTCACATCAGGCAACTGCTTGCGAGCGGGCAGCTTGATACCGGCCACGGTGTCGGCGTGCTCCTGCCACATGCTCTTGATGGTCTCCTGTTCCGTCAGCTCATCGGGCAGCCCCGTCAGGAAATATACAATCGGGCGGAACTGGACACCCAGCGCCGCTTTGTCGAGTGCGGAGGCGCTCTTCATGCCCTTGACAAGGGCCGCGCTATGGGTCGTAGCTTTCAGCACCAATTCGGCTTCCTTCATCTGCGCATCCTGCAACAGGCCGTAGCTTTCCGCAATCTTGGCGTTGGCACCATCCACATGCTGCATAGCGGCCAGCACCAGCTTGTCACCCTTGGCGTTCTGGGCGGCGATACCAGCGTTGGCATTTCCGGCAATGGCGGACATCTCATTATTGGCCTCCTTCACGAAGTCATCCACGCCCTTCGTCTCCTCAATGGCCTTGCTGATAGAATCCATGTCAGGCTTGTTCTGCACATTCGTCAACTGAGCCTGAACACCGGCCATCATATCCTTCGCCTTTGCAGCAATGCTCTTGGCCTTTTCATACTCATCACCGGCTTGCTTGGCGTCAGCGATGGCCTGAGCATCCAGCTGCAAGGCCTCCAAGGCTGCAATTCGGGATTTCAGCAGAAGCTGAGCGGACTGACCATACTCAGCCATCATGCCTTCCTGCGCCTTCGCCACGGCACCCAGGCCGGGGATGGAGGAAACATCGACGCTGCGAACCTGACTCACCACGGAGCAGGAGTTCAGGTACAGAGGAGCCGCGAGCATGAGCGCGGCAAACACATACGGAGTGATTTTCATGGTTTGATATCGTTTTTAGAGATTACACGAGTTCCGATGAGACACGCCCTGTGCTCCATCATCTCTCGATGTCTCTATTCAATCTCATCCCAATTCATCCGTCAAGCATTTTATGTATCTTTTCGCGTTTTTATTAGATTTATTTCTCACTTTTCGCCTTGACGATATATCTTCTTGCGACTAACATACTCTCATGAGCGACACCAAGCAGAGTACAGAAGGGCACGGGGACCGAAAGCTAGAGGGAGAGGCGGAGTCCAAGCCGACTGCCGTCCGCATCAGACTGAAAGACAGGGAATATAGACGGCTCTGCGAAGCCGCACGCGAGCGGGGATGCAGCACGCAGGAGCTTGTGGAGCGCTGCGTGAGAAAGTTACTGGAAGCGTAGGGATTTGTCGCCCCTCACTCTGTCACCGAGTCTGCGGTGGGGCGCAGTTCCTCGGGGGTGAACATGGTGTTGAACATCTGCCCGTGCGGGGAGACGCCGAAGGGTTGCATTTCAAAGATAATGTTGCAATGGGATTCCTCCCCACCCATTTGGTGCTCGCACATACGCCCCGTGGTGCTGCGGCTGAACTCCAGATAGTAAGAGAGAACCTCGGGGAAACCGTCCATGTGCAGGGTGATGCGGGCGGTTTTATCATTCAGGCGTTCGTAGGTGTAGGTGCCCGTCAGCGAGCCGGATTCCCAGTGCGCCTCGTCGCGGAATAATGCGCTCCTATAGGCCATGAACGGCGACACCTCCATGCGCGTTTTCTCCGCCTCGGCATCCGGTGCGGCGGGGCTGTCCGCGGGGGCGGAATAGCGCTGCATCAGGGAGCGGTCCATGAGCAGGTACATGCCCGCGGGCGATTCGGGAGCCGTCCCCTTGGGGCGCAACGGCTCCTCCGTGCCCTCAGTAGGCTCCAGACGGAACAGCACGCGGCTCCACACATTCAGCCCGTTGTCCACGGGGAAAGCCAGCAAGCCCTCCGTGGGCGAGCTGAACCACAGCAGGTAGGGCATGCGGTGCGTCTTGCTGACATTGGTTACCCACAGTAATCCCAACGCGCTGGCTTCCAAGCGTTTGTAGCTGTAGTCAGATTCACTTTCGCCCACTCGCCACGTCTTGTCGCCGAAGATGAAATAGTTGGGATTCAGGCGGGCGTTGATAGGCTCGCGGTCGGGGGCGAAAAAGGCGTCTTTCAAGGCGTTGATGACATCCTCCTCCTCCATCCGCTCCGCATGTTGCAGCTCGGCCTTGCTCTGGAAACACACTTGATCCTGCACCAGCAACCGCAGGGTGTAGCCGTCCAACTTGCGCGGGATATCCGCGATGGTGAAATCCGGCTGTTCCTGCGGCGCAGCGGCAGGAACGGGAGAGGCCGAGGCCGCCGGCTCCTCCGCAGGCTTGTGCAGAAAATACCACGCGCCACCCGCCACCGCGGCAGCAAGCGCAAACACCCCTGCCCCCGCTACCCACGGCAGATAGCGCCGGGGGCGCAGGGCGCGCTTCCACTCCGCCGCGCTGCGGAAGCGACGCTCGGGCTGCTTGCGCGTAGCCCTGTACAGGCTGCGGCGCAGACGGCGGGGCAAAGCAGCCACGGACTCCGCCCCCAATCCTTGCAAAAAGCTCATACCCAGCGCATAGAGGTCGCTCCACGAGCCGACCTCGCCCTCCTGCGAAAACTGTTCGGGGGCAGCATAGAGCGGCGTACCGACGATGGTACGCATCCCCGTAAAGTCGCCCACGTGCGCCGCGCCGAAATCCAGCAGCACGGGGTCGTCCCCCTCGCGCACAAGAATATTGGCGGGCTTGATGTCGCGGTGGTACACGCTGCGCTCATGCAGATAGGCCAGCACATCGAGCAGCGTCTCCAGCATGCGCTGAATGCGCGGCGGCTCCTGCGCGTGAGCCGTGAGCCACGCATCGAGGAGCTGCCCTTCCTCCAGTTCCAACACGGCATAGGCCGTGCCGTTGGCGGGCTGCACTTCGTGAATCCGCATGATATGCGGGTGCCTGACGCCTGCCACGGTTTGAGCTTCTCTCAAAAACAACTCTACCGACTGCTCAAACACCTCTTCCATCCCCGGCAGCGCGGCCACGCGCCCATCGGACATGCGGCGGCAGAGGCCCTGCGGAAAATGCTCTTTCAACGCCACCTCGCGCCCCAGCAGGGTATCCGTGCAGTAATAGGTGATAGCGCCGCCGCCCTGCCCCAACACATCGATGAGGACACAGTTGCCGATACGCGTTTCGGCGGGTAAGGCGGCGGACCTGTTCATGGTGTTGAGTATAGAAAATGAGGTGTGTTCTGTCAACGGAATCTTGACGGAGCGGGGCGCGCGGCTCGCGCTTGACAGGCGCGGGCGATATGGTAAAATGCGACACATGAGCGAGGACGAGACGCAGGACGCTTTCAAAGAGCAAGTCAAACAATGGCTGAAAAGCAACGGCCATACCTATGGCTGGATGGCCGATAAGTGCGGCATCTCGGAAATCACCTTCCGCAACTGGATGTCGCAAAAGAGCATTCCCCCGCTCAAAATGAAGCTCTTGGAGCGCACCATGAACGGGCTGAAGCTGCCCGAAAGCTCGGCGACAGCTCCCGCCACAGGCGTGCGCGTGGATGCCACGCTCTCCCTCACCATCCAGCTGCAGGCAAACATCTACCGCAAGCTGGAGGCCAAGGCCGCCCAAAGCGGGCAGACCGCGGGTGACCTCATCGCCGCCGCCATCAGCGCGTTGGTGGAGGAGTGATTTCGACAAATGAGCAGTTTGTAGATTTACTATGTACTAGGTACTATGTACTATTTTTGAATAGAGTGCGG
>JAKSOV010000046.1 GCA_024405415.1 Akkermansia sp. | reverse complement strand
CGACAGCCGCACTCTATTCAAAAATAGTACATAGTACCTAGTACATAGTAAATCGACAAATCCTCATTTGTCGGGCAATCGCGCTATTTCCAAAACTCCGATGCTTCCTGCCCGAGCCGGGCCATGACGTAGCGCGAGCGCAGCAGGTCGCAACTGCGGTGGCCCATCTCAATTTGCAGTTGGGGCAGGTTGCGGAAGCGTTGGGCGTGGTAGGAGGCAAAGGTGTGCCGACAGACGTCCGCTCTCCAACGTCTGAAGCCCGCCGCATGCCGCAGGGCTTTCCATTTCTTGCTCCAGTTGCGCGGTATCGTCTCGCGGCAGTCGCTGCGCACGCGGCTTGCCTTGCGCAGCGGGACGATGCGGCCGCCGCCCGTCTTGCTGGTCTGTGGGCGGATGAGAACTTCCCGGTGTTTCCAATCAATATCCCGTGCGGGGTCTATGCGCTGTACCTCGTTGGGGCGCACGCCGCAGTAGAGCATGAGATGCAGCGAGAGCTGCATGGCTCGGTGGTCAGGGTCGCGCGCCGCAATTTCCAGCCGATGCACATCGGCAATCGACAGCGGCTCGATGGGCACCTCGGGTATCTCCGGTGTGTCAATCCCGTCTACGGGGTTGCGGGAGCACCAATCCTGCCGCAGACCGTAGGCGAATACGCTGTGCATGATCGCGCGTGCCTTGCGGTAGCTGTGCTTGCTGCGCCCGAACACGCTGCGGAGCAGGGTGCGGCATTCGGCTGTGGTGATGGCGCGTAGGGGGCGGCGGCCAAAGCCGCCCTCCTGTGCTATGCGCCTCATGTAGTAGCGGAGGTCGCGCAGGGTGACGGGGCGACGCCCCGCGCGTGCTTTCAGGCTGGCCGCGGCAGCGCGGGCAAAGCTCACGGTGATGCTCGGTTCATTCAGCTCTCGTTGTCCGGCCCGAATCAGGCGGCGCATGCGCTCCATGAGAATGGCGCGGTCCTTGGTTCGGGCCAAGGGGCCGAGTGCTTCCTGAATTTCCAGCACGAGTCGGGCGGCATCCTCTTGGTTCAAGGGACAATTTTCTAACAACTCGGCAGCGAGACGGCTGCTTTTCGGAATTCGGGTTTTGCTTGTTTTAGTCGTTTTAGTCGTTTTCATGGTGGTGGTATTTCCCCGCACTTTTCTGCCACATTTTTTGTTAGATACAAGCCAAACCGTTGGGAAACGAAATACAAAACGGCCGCAGGTTGTCCTGCGGCCGTCGGATAACAAGGTGTGTCTCGGGCTTACTTGCCCGTGATGCCCATGGTGTAGCCCGCGAACTCGCGGGTGTTGTACAGGGGCTGGCCCTCGGGCACGGCGTAGCCGATGGATTTGCGCAGGGCAATGAAGTCGGCAATGCCTTCCTTACCCACCTGGTTGAGCTTGCCCTTGTGCAGGTCGGCAAGCAGGAGCATCTTGCAGTAGGCATCGGCGTTCTCCATGAACCACTCGGCTTCCTCGATGTGGCGGGCGCCGGTGATGACACCGTGGTTCTCCATGAACACGACGGTGCTCTGCTTGGCGGCTTCGGCGACGGCGGCGGCAGTCTCATCGGAGCCGGGGGTGCCGTAGGGAGCCAGCGGAATCTGGCCGAGGAAGATGTCGGCTTCGGGATTGATGCCGTTCGGGGGCACAAGGCCCGCGAAGAGGAAGGCGTTGCAGCAGGGGGGATGCGCGTGGATGCAGGCGTTCACGCCCGTGGCCTTCATCATGGCGATGTGGGTCTTCACCTCACTGGTGCGGGGGCGGATGCCGCAGAGCTGGCCCGCGTTCATGTCCACCAGACAGATGTCGTCCACCGTCATGAAGCCCTTGGAGCAGAGGGTGGGGGAGCAAAGCACAAGATCCTTGCCGACGCGGACGGAGAGGTTGCCGCCGTTGCCGTCCACATACTCGCGCTTGTAAAGGCGCTGCCCCATGTCCACCATGCGCTCCTTAATCACGCGGATTTCGGGGCTGTTGAAGAAGGCGTCGATTTCCTCGCGGGTCTGCGGGTCGTAGTTCTCCCACGGGAAGATGCGCTCGGGGAGTTCGGGATGGATGTATAAATCGGGATTTGCCATAAGAGTTTGATGTTATGTTGATTGTTTAACCGAGAATTTTCTGATAGGCGGCTTGCTGAGGGCCGGGGGTGATGGTGGTGTAGGTGATGCCGAAGGCGTCGCGGCAGGCCTCGGGGCTCGCATAGACGCCCGCGCCCGCGAAGGCGAACATGGCCGCACCGAGCACCGTGCTTTCCGACACGTTCGAGATGCGGATGGGGATGCCGAGGATATCCGCGCGCATCTGCGTCCACACCTTGTTGCGGGCACCGCCGCCCACGAGGAGCAGGTCCTGCGACTTGAAGCCGCCCACCTTCTCCAGCTTCTCCAGACGCTGCTTCAGGCGCAGCGTGAGGGCCTCCATGGCGGCGCGGTAGATGTGCCCGCGCGTGCGGCCGAGGATGAGCCCCTGAATGCTGCCGGGCACGGTGTCGCTCGGCAGGAAATCGGGGATGAGCTTCACGCCGTCGCAACCGGGGGCGATGGCCTCCGCTTCTGCATCCATGGTGTCAAAGCTCTCGCCGTGGAAACAGGTTGCCTTCACCCACTCGATGATGCCGCTGGCAATCCATTGCAGCCCGGGGTTGAGCAGGCCCGCCTTGCTGTCGTACTCCACGGTGGCACCCGCAGCGTAGTCGGCGGGCTCCAGCGCGGCCTTGGGGGTGCGCAGCATCAGGATTTCCCACGTGCCGCTGGAGAGGAAGGGCTGGTTTTCGCCCACGCCGCTGCCGAAGAGGGCGAACTGCGTGTCATGCCCCGTGGAGATGACGGGCACGCTCTGCTGCAGCCCGAGCATCTCACAGGCCTCAGATGTCAGACATCCTAACGATTCACCCGCCGCCTTCATGGGCGGGAAGAGGTCCTTGCGGATGCCGATAGCACCTAAAATCTCCTCGCTCCAGTCGCCCGTCTTCAGGTCGGTCATCTGGGAGGTGCCGGCCATGGTGCGGTCGGTGTGCATCTCGCCCGTCAGGCGGAAGGCGAGCAGGTTCGGCATGAAGAGCCAGGCCTTTGCGCCGTCCAGCAGCTCGGGGCGGTTCTCCTTCAGCCAAATCATTTTGTAGATGGTATTGAAGGCAAACGCACCCACGCCGGAGACCGTGTTCAGGCGGTCTTGGGGGATGTACTGCTCCACGCGCTTCATGACCTCCGCCGTGCGCGGGCATTTCCACGAGATGACGGGGTAGAGCTGCTTGCCGTCCGCATCCACGAGGGCGCCGTCCACACCGAAGGTGGTGATGGTGACCGCCTTGACCTCGGCGGCGTCCACCTCGGCAAGAGCCTTGCGGGAACATTCCGCCAGCTGGGAGAGGATGCGGTCGGCGTTCCATACATGGTATTCGGGATTTTCCGCCCCCGCATCGGTGGCATTCGGCCGGCTGGCCTTGGCGACAATCGCGCCGCGGTCATTCACAATCATGGCGCGCACATTGGTGGCGCCGCAGTCAAGGCAAAGAACGTAGGACATGGAACGATTTGCGTTTTCCTGAGTCTACCACGATGCGCGCACGCGGGGCAAGCACGAAGTCCGAATTCGCGCGGCTCCGGCAGCGTTTTTCGTTGCATTGCGCGCTCGGGCGGCATATCATGAGAGTCATGGGGACGCTTGCCCTCAGACAAGGTTATTTTCAGAACAGGGATTCAGCGCCCTTTTTTGCCTTTCCATCCGCGTCTTGTTTTGTTAGCTTGTATGACATGAGCAACATAGAAGAACCTACCCTGCAACTGCGCGACATGAACAAGGGCGACCTGCCCCGCGAGCGTCTGCTGCGCGAGGGGCGCGCCGCGCTGACGGATGAGGAGTTGATTGCCATCTTCCTGCGCACGGGGTTGCACGGCTGCAATGTGCTGGAACTGGCCGCGCGGCTCAAACGCTCGGCGGGTTCGCTGGCCGCGCTCGGGCGCTTGGATGCGCGCGAGATTGCCCACAGTTGCAAGGGTATCGGCAAGGCGAAGGCGGCCACGCTGGCCGCGGTGTTCGAGCTGGGGCAGCGCGCCGTGCGGGAGGAGTTGACCCAGCAGCAGATTACCACGTCGCAACAGGTATACAATCTCTTGGCGGGCGAGCTGCGCTTTGAGACGGTGGAAAATCTGGTGCTGCTGCTGCTGGACACGCACCGTCGCCTCCTGCGCCGCGTGAACCTCGGCCGCGGCACGCTCACCAACGTGCTCACTCACCCGCGCAACATCTTCCGCGAGGTCATCCTGAACCATGCGGCGGGCTTTGTCCTCGTTCATAACCACCCCAGCGGCCGCCCCGTGCCCAGCAAGTCGGACGACAAGCTCACCGACACTGTGGCTGCTGCGGCCAAAATCATGTGCGTGCCGCTGGTGGACCATGTGATTATCGGCTCCCCCACGGAGGGGCAGGAACTGCCGTATTACAGCTATCGCGACCACGGCCGCATCATCAAATGAAGAATTACCACACCCACGTTCCCGTGCCGCAAGGCGGCTATCTTTGCTCCGTCACCCGCGAGGATTGGCCCCGCGTTGCCTCGGCGGAGGGCATGACTCCCTGTTTCGGCATTCACCCGTGGCATGCAGCGGGTGTTGATGCCGCCGAGCCGGCGTTTGAGCTGGACGAATGGCTCTCACGTTACCCGCAGGCGGACGTGGGCGAGACGGGGCTGGATGGCTGCGAGGCCCACCGCGGCAGCATGGAGGCGCAGGAGCTGCTGTTGCAGGTGCATCTGGGCGCCGCCTTCCGCCACGACCGCATGGCGCACCTGCACGGCGCGCACGCATGGGGGCGCTTACAGGAGATTTTGCGCGAGCGCCGCCGCACGGGCACGATGCCGCGCGTGCTGCTGCATGCGTGGAACGGCTCCCCCGAGCTGGCGCGGCAGTTTGTGCAGCTCGGCTGCGTCTTCAGCGTCGGTTTGCGCGAGCTGACCCACCCCAAGGCGGCCGAGCGCCTTGCCCCCATCCCCGCGGATAAACTCTTCCCCGAGACGGACGACCACCCCGAGGATTGGCCGAAGGTGCTCGCCCTGCTCGCCGCGATGAAGGGGATTTGACAAATCCTCAATTGAGGTCAATCATGTCCGTGACGATGTGCAGGCACTCGCGCATGACGGCATCGAGGTGAGAGGGGTACTCGGGGGACTCGGTCAGCTCGTCATCGGGGTCCTCGTTCTCCTCCATGAACTTGTCGTCATCCTCCTTGGTGAAGAGGGGCAGCTCGTCCTTGTCTGTATCCGCCAGCTTGAGGCGGCGGATGACGAGGTTCTTCGCATCCTCGGCGCCCATCTTCTCGTAGCGCACCTTGCGCTCGGCGTCGATGTTTTTGCGGCGGGCCAGCAGCTCGGTATTCTCCGCCTGACGGGCCGCCTTGTTGAGGGAAATGCTGTTCTTCTCCTGCTTCTCATCGGCGCGGGCAATGTCCTCCTTCATGTACTGCATGTCGAGGTCGGCGTCCGTGCGGGCTTTGCTCTGCGCCTGCAACTGCGGCAGAATCTCCGCGAGGCGCTTACCCTTTACATAGCCGCCTGCGCGGGGAATCTCATCGTAGGGCATGGCATAGTCCTGCTCACCCTCGCCGATGCGGAAGCCCGCCGTGGCGGAGGGCAGCACGATGTCGCTTTCCACACCCTTCAGCTGGGTGGAGGCACCGCCCACGCGGTAGAACTTTTGGGTGGTCACCTTAATCATGCCGCAACCTTCGCGGGCGGAGAAGTAAGGCATGTAGTCCGCTAAGCCGCGGGGCACCTGCACGGTGCCCTTACCGAAGGTCGTGGTATCGCCCACGATGAGAGCGCGGCCGTAGTCCGCCATGGCGCCCGCAAAAATCTCGGAGGCCGAGGCGCTGAGCTTGTTCGTGAGCACCACAAGCTGCCCGTTGAAGAGAGGCTTGCCGCTCACCGTCAGTCGCTCCACATGGCCGCGGGAGTCCTTCACCTGCACCACGGGGCCGGCACCCGTGAAGAAGCCCACCATCTTGCGGACTTCATCCAGCGAGCCACCGCCATTGAAACGCAGGTCAAGCACGAGGCCTTGCACGCCCTCCGCCACCATGCGGCGCAGAATCTTCTTCACATCGGCGGCGCAGTGCACATCACCCTCATCAAGGTCCACGTAGAAGGAGGGCAGGGTCAGGATGCCGAGCTTGTAGCTCTTGCCGTCTGCCCCCTTCATCTCCACGACCTTGCCGTTGGCCAGCTCCTCGGACATGGGGATTTCATCGCGGACGATGGTGATTTCGCGCTCCTCGCCGCCCTCCTCGCTTTGCACGCGCAGCTTCACGGCCTTGCCCTTCTGCCCGCGGATGAGGTCAATCACCTTGTCGATGGAGAGGAACATGATGTCCGTCCAGTTGTCATCGCCGTCCTTGGCCACGGCCACGATGTGGTCGCCGAGTTTGAGCTGCCCGCCCTTGGCCGCAGGGCCGCCCTTCACGATGCCTTCGATGCTCGTGGAGCCGTCATCCGCCGCCTTGAGCTTGGCGCCGATGCCCACGAGGGAGGCTTTAATCATGTCCTTGAAGCGCTGCTCCTCGCGAGCGCCCATGTAGTCGCTGTGCGGGTCATACACATGGGCCACGGCATTGAGCAAGTCGGACACCATATCCTCGCGGTCGGACTCCTGAATGTCATTGCGCATGCGCTTAAGGCGCGCCTTCATCTTCTCCGCTACGGGCATTTCCTTGGAAGACTTGGGGGCCTCTTTGCCCTTGTCGGCAGCCAGCTTGGCGAGGTTTTCTCGGCGCAGAATCTCGGTGAGCACCATATCTTCAACCGTATCCGCCCACACGGCATCCAGCTCCGCGGCATCCTTAGCTCGCTCCAGCTTGCGGCGGGTGCGGGGTACCGTGCGGTCGCTGTCAAAGCGGTGGCCCTCCTGCGCGGCGATATCCACGAGCTTCTCCGCAG
This sequence comes from Akkermansia sp., assembly GCA_024405415.1. Lineage (GTDB taxonomy): Bacteria > Verrucomicrobiota > Verrucomicrobiia > Verrucomicrobiales > Akkermansiaceae > Akkermansia. Next base: position 7,788 of record JAKSOV010000046.1, on the reverse strand, counting down.
CGGAGATGCGGGGCAGGGCGTGTTTGCTGTAGAACTCGTACAGCTCCTCAGCCAGGCGCGTGGTTTGGTTGGCCAGCAGGTAGTCGCCGAAGCTCGTGGCATAGCGCTCACGCAGCTCCGTTACATCCTCCTGCGTCAGGAAAAGGTGTTGCGGGTCTACGGACTGAATGTAGTTGTCGAGGAATTCTGCATACTTCTCCTGCGTGAAGCGGGCGCGGGAGAAATGCGCGTTTTGCAGCACCAGCGAGAACTGTTTGCCGATCGTGTCGTAATCGGGCTCGGCCTGTGTCACGGAGCTGCAGGAAGCCAGTACCGCCAAACCGGCCACACAGAGCGTGCGGAGAGATGCTGTCAGAGGATGAAAAGTAAAGCTCATGGGGACAGAGTGTTAACGCGGCGCAGGGCCGCACAGTTTCCCGACATCATACGCGCGTGGGGGCGCGAAATCAACCCAAAAATCTGTTGCTGACGCGTTGAGAGTATGTATGGATTTGCTATGTACCGGGTACTAGGTGCTATTTATCAAGTTCGGCGGCCGGCGCCGCGAGATAACGAATCCGTTCTGACGCAAGCGTCAGAACGGATTTTCTATCTTTGCGGCAAAGCCGCACTCTATTTACAAATAGTACCCGGTAAATCGCCTCAGGCTTTGCGGGCGCGGCGGGTGGTGTGCACCTTGCGGAGCTTGCAGCCCATGGCCGCTGCGAGGGCGTTCACGCCGCCTTCCAGCGTGGCAATCTGAGCTTTGGCGGCCTTCAGAGAGGTCTCCATGCGGGTGGCCTTGGTGCGGGCCTTGCGGAGTTCGGCCTTCAGCGTGCGGACATCGGCCTTGGGCTCGGCAGCCTTGGGAGTGGCGGACTTGCGGCGACCGCGGGGTTGGGGCTGGAAGCGGGCGGCGATGGCATCTTCAGCCTGCTTTTTCCAGAGAGAAACGAGCGTGGGGGCGATGTTCTTCTGCGTGGCAATCTTCTGGATGGAGGTCTTGCGGGTCAGAATCTCGAGAATAATCTGAGTCTTCTCTTCGGGAGAGTAGGAATTGTGCTGTCGGGCCATAATAATAAGCAGATGTTTACGTGAGTAATTGGCATTTCTATACTCTTTCTGCCGTAGTATGGCAAGCGAATAATGCTGAACGCGCGTAAAAAATGCAGAAAACTGGCCATTTTGCGTATTTTCAAGGAGAAACGAGCCTCTCGACACCTAACTGAAAGCGTCTTCCGAAAATATGGTTTCGCCGTTCTTTTGTCACCCGAACAAGGTTTGAAATGAGAGCCGTCGACTGAATAAAAGCCTGATGAAATGCTGTTCGTAAGCAAAAAAATGATCTTCCGGAGTGGGAATGGCTTCGGGGAAAAAACGCTTTTTTCCGGGTTGACTGCGTGGGGCACTATGGTACAATGCAGGAGTATGAGCCAACAAGCAGGTAAAGACCTTACCCCCGTCGTGCCGCGCAAGTATCGTGCGGCGTTCTTCATGCTGGTGAGCTGCTTCGCCCTCTGGGGTCTGGTGAATGCCATGGCCGAGGTGCTGGTGAAGGCCTTTGAAAGCATATTCCCCGCGCTGGGGCAGATGGGCACGGTGATGTCCGTTTCCTCCCATTACGGCGCGTATGCCGTGCTTGCCATCCCCGCGTCCATCATCATCAAGAAGTTCGGCTACAAGGCGGGTGTGCTGCTCGGCTTGGGCGTGTTCTTCATCGGCGTGCTGGGCTATGTGCCCGCGGCGGCATTTAACAGCTACGAAATCTGTCTCTGCTCCATCTTCGTATACGCCAGCGGCTGCTCCATTCTGGAGACCACCTGCAATCCCTTCGTGCTCGCCATGGGCCCGGAGGAAACCGCCGTTCGCCGCCTCAACTTCGCGCAGCAGTTCAACCCCGTGGGCTGTCTCTGCGGTCTGCTGGTCGCCAAGTTCGTGATTTTCGACAACATCGAAAACGCCCCCGCCGATACCAAGATTATCTGGCTCGTCTCCCCCTACATCTGCCTCGCCGTCATCGTGGCCTGCCTGTGGATGGCCTTCAAGGTGAAGGATATCCCCGTGGCCGCCGCCAAGGGCGAGGAGGGCGAGGAGCACTCCTTCCTCACCTCCCTCTGCAACCTCGCCAAACTGCCCCGCTACCGCTGGGGCGTGTTCACGCAGTTCTTCTACGTGGGTCTGCAGACCATCGCGTGGGTGTACGTCATCCACTACGCCAACTACATCTACGGCTGCTCGGATGCCAACGCCATGTACTTCTACATCGCGGCCATGTGCTGCTTCATCGTCTTCCGCTTCATCTGCACGGCACTCATGAAGAAGTACAACCCCGCCAACATGATGTGCCTGCTCGCCCTCGTGGGTATCGCGCTGAGCATGGGCGCGGTCTACCTGCCCGCGTTGCCCGGCCTGCTCTGCGTGGTGGCTATCTCTGCCTGCCTTTCCCTTATGTTCCCCACCATCTACGGCATTGCACTGCGCGACCTCGGCCCGGATTCCAAGCTGGGTGCGGCGGGGCTCGTGATGAGCATTCTCGGCGGTGCCGCCGTGCCGCCTGTTTTCGCCTACTGCCTGGAGAACGACCTTCTTTCCTCCCTCGTGTTCGGCCTCTACAGCGGTCAACATGAAATCACCGATGCCGCGGGCAACGTGACGGGTATCATCCAAGAGGCTTCGCTTCGCGGCTGCTACTTCATCCTCGCCGCCTGCATGCTCATCGTGCTCGTGTACGGCTTCCGTTTCCGCAACACCGGCAAATAAACCATCTCACCAAAAATCTATCATATTATGAAATACGATACATTGCCCACCATCGGGATTCGCCCGACGATTGACGGTCGCCGCCTCGGCGTTCGTGAATCTCTGGAGGATCAGACCATGAACATGGCCAAGGCTGCCGCCGCCCTCATCGAGGCCAACGTGACGCACGCCAACGGCCAGCCCGTCAAGTGCATCATCGCCGACACCTGCATCGGCGGTCCTGCGGAAGCTGCCGCCGCCAACCAGAAGTTTGCCGAGAACAACGTGGGCTGCTCCCTCATCGTGACCCCCTGCTGGTGCTACATCACCGAGACCTTTGAGACGGACAACCGCACCCCCAAGGCCATCTGGGGCTTCAACGGCACGGAGCGCCCCGGCGCCGTGTACCTCGCCGCCGCGCTCGCCGCCTACGCGCAGAAGGGCGTGCCCGCCTTCTCCATCTACGGCCATGAAGTGCAGGATGCCGACGACACCTCCATCCCCGAGGATGTCGCCGAAAAGATTCTCCGTTTCGCCCGCGCCGGTATCGCCGTCGCCACCCTCAAGGGCAAGGGCTACCTCTCCATCGGCGGTTGCTCCATGGGCATCGGCGGTTCCATTGTGGACCAGCCCTTCTGGGAGGACTACCTGGGCATGCGCGTGCAGCCCGTCGACATGACGGAAGTGAAGCGCCGCATGGAGCTCAAGATTTACGACGAGAAGGAGTTCGAGCTCGCTATGGAGTGGGCTAAGCGTTACATCCACATCGGCCCGGAGCGCAACCGCCCCGACCTCATCCTCTCCCCCGAGGAGAAAGAGCGCACGCTGCGTGAGAGCATCCTCATGATGATTATCTTCCGCGACATGATGCACGGTAACCCCTACCTCAAGACCATCGACCGCGAGGAAGAGGGTCTCGGTTTCAACGCCATCTGCGGCGGTTTCCAGGGCCAGCGTCACTGGACGGACTTCTACCCCAACGGCGATATGGCGGAGTCCCTCATCAACTCCACCTTCGACTGGAACGGCCCGCGTGAGGCTATCCCCTTCGCCACGGAGAACGATGCCATGAACGGCGTCTGCATGCTCCTGCTCCACCAGCTGACGGGTCAGGCCGCCTGCTTCTCCGATATCCGCACCTACTGGTCCCCCGAGTCCGTCAAGCGCGTCACGGGTCACACCATGGAGGGTCATGCCGCCAACGGCATCATGCACCTCATTAACTCCGGCTCCACGGCTCTGGACGGCAACATGTACTCCACGGGTGCCGACGGCAAGCCCTGCATGAAGAAGACGGGCGAGGTGACGCAGGCCGACATCGACGCCATGATGGACAACTCCTGCTGGTGCCCCGCCAACCGCGAGTACTTCCGCGGCGGCGGCTACTCCCTGCACTTCGTCTCCAAGGGTGATGTGCCCGTGACGATGATTCGCATGAACCTCGTGAAGGGGCAGGGCCCCGTGCTCGTGATTGCCGAAGGCCACACCTGCTCCCTGCCTGAGGACGTGAACAAGGTCCTCGACGAGCGCACCGACCCCGGTTGGCCCACCACGTGGTTCGCCCCCCGTCTCACGGGCAAGGGTGCCTTCACGGATGTGTACTCCGTCATGGCCAACATGGGTGCCAACCACGGCGCCTGGACCTACGGCCACATCGGTGCCGACATCATCACGCTGGCCTCCATGCTCCGCATCCCCGTGTACGCCCACAACGTGCCCGAAGACAAGATTTACCGCCCCGCCGCGTGGAATCTCTTCGGCACCGCCGACCCCGAAGGTGCCGACTTCCGCGCCTGCAAGAACTTCGGCCCCATCTACGGCAAGTACAACGGCTGAAGGTGAGATGTACAATGTACAAAGTACAAAGTACAAATCGTGAAAATTAGGCGGCTTTGCCGCGAAAAAAGGAAAACGGTCTGACGCGTGCGTCAGACCGTTTTTTGCATGCGCGCGAAGCGAGTCGAATTTAAAAATGTAATTTGTGAATTGTAATTTTCTCACCTCCTTTGATTACAAAAATTCGGTTTTTTAGCAGAACGGTCTTGACATACCCTGTATTTGCGGTATCATAACCGCCCCGACCGTCGAGAGACGGACAGTCCACTTCACACTAAAACGAACAGATTATGAGCAAGAGAACATACCAGCCTTCCAAGCGCTGCCGCAAGCGCCAGTTCGGTTTCCGCGCCCGCATGGCTTCCAAGAACGGCCGCGCCATCCTCGCCCGTCGCCGCGCTAAGGGCCGCAAGCGTCTCCTTCCCAAGGGCGCTGAGGTGCACTACAAGCGCCACACCATCCAGCACGGTTGATAAGCCCTCTGCCTCATCCGGGAGCGGCGCGTTTCTGATATAAGCGCCGCCCGCCCGGAAGGGTTGCAGCAAGAACGCCCTGTTACGATGCAGCTGAAGAGGTGTCAGACCATGAAACGAGCTTCCGAGTTCGCCATGGTTCGCACCCAAGGCACATCAAGAGCAGGGCGTTTTATCGTTATGGGGCTGCTGCCGATGCGTCCCGACGAGGACGGCAACGCGAAGGCCTCGCGCTTCGGTATCATCACCACCAAGAAGTTGGGCCACGCCGTCACCCGCAACCTGTTGCGCCGCCGCGTGCGCGAGATTCTGCGCGCACACGGAGACCCGCTGGAGAGGGGGCACTACGTGGTGCTTATCCCCCGAGTGGCTGCGGCGCAAGCCGATTATCACCAACTGGAGGCGGACTTCCTGAAACTGCTCCGCCGCGCTCGTTTTTCCCCCACCCCTTCATGCTGAAGCGGCTCCTCATTGCCCCCGTGCGCTTCTACCGGCGCTACCTGACCGGCCCGTTGCATGCGTTGACCGGCCCGGACAGCCACTGCCGTTTCACCCCCACTTGCAGCGCATATTTTATCGAGGCCGTAGAGGTGCATGGCGCCTGCCGCGGTTTTCTGCTGGGGGTATGGCGCATCCTGCGCTGCAACCCATGGGGCGGCTATGGGTATGATCCCGTCCCGCCCGCCCGTGTGAAACAATCATAAAAAGTTTTCTTTAACCCCACAACCCACCCCAAACCCCCATCTTTAACTGCTATGGATAAGACTGCATGGTTTGTCGTTACCCTCTGCATCGGCCTGCTGGGCCTGCAATGGTATGTGACCAAGGATGCCCGCGAGCAGGAGGCCGCCGCTGCGGCTGCTGCCGCCCCGACCGAACAGGTTGCCCCCGCCGAGGCGACGACGGCTCCTACGGAGAATGCCGCCGCCCCCGCGGCCCCCGCCCCCACGGCGGCCAAGCCGCAGGAGATTGCCACGCTGACCGCCAAGGACAGCAGCGGCAAGCCCGTGTCCTGCTACCACTTTCAGGACATCGGCGGCAGCATCAGCGGTGTGCAGATGATCGGCGCCGCTATCAACAGCACGAAGGCCGACATGCAGGCGGATGTGCTGCTCAACAGCAACCCCGTGCAGGGTATCGGCACGCTGCTCTTCGGCCTGAGCGAGGAGAACGCCCCCACCTTTGACACGGCGCAGTACAGCGTGGTGGAGGCGCAGACGAACGACACGCAGGTGACGCTCTTTGCCAAGGTGGGCGAGCTGCTTATCCGCAAGACCTATAGCCTCATGCCCCTGCAACAGGGGGACATGACCATCGACGGCAATGCCTACGCCCTCAACCTCAAGGTGGATGTGCAGAACCTTGCCGGGGCCACACAGGAGGCCAAGAATTGGGGTATCTACGCCGGCGCCTCTCAGCAGATTTCCAAGGACGAGTTCTCCCGCTACACCTACTACGTGCGTCTCGAGGACGGCGACTTCGAGAAGGACAGCGTGAGCGCCTTCAACCCCTGGCTCGGCAAGAAGAAGAGCCGCATCTACGAGAAGGATTGCGACAAGCTCGAGTGGGTCGGCTCCATGAGCCAGTACTATGCCACGATTATCAAGCCCGAGGAAGCTGCCGGCAACAACAGCTACTACGCCGCGCCCACGCACTTCGCCCTGCAGGGGCAGGAGGAAGAGGCCGAGGGCGTGGAAATGGCGCTCGGGATGCCCGCTTTCTCCCTCGCCGCTAAGACGGAGGTTATGGCGGGCGGTCAGAAGAGTTTTTCGTATGATATCTTTGCGGGGCCCAAGTTGAACATCATGCTCAACGATATGACGGATGAGTTCCGCATGATTGACCGTGTGATGGACTACGGTATCCTGACGCCCATCAGCTACCCCATGAACTGGCTCATCAACCTGTTCCACCGCTGGTTCGGCAACTGGGGTTGGGCCATTGTGGCCATGACCTTCGTGGTGCGCGGCCTTATCTGGCCGCTCTACCGCAAGAGCTATGTGAGCATGAAGCGCATGAGCCTTCTCCAGCCCAAGATGAAGGAGCTGAAGGACAAGTACCCCGATGACGCCCAGAAGGTCAACATGGAGATGATGAAGCTCTACCGCGAGTACGGCATCTCCCCCATGGGCGGCTGCCTGCCGATGATGCTCCAAATCCCCATCTTCTTCGCCTTCTTCTATGTGCTCCAGACGGCGGCGGAGTTCCGCGGCGCGGAGTGGATCGGCTGGGTGACGGACCTCTCTCAGACGGATACCATCTACACGCTCACGGCGCTGGGCATTGACCTGCCCATCAACGTGCTGCCCATTCTCATGGCCGTGTCCATGATTGTGCAGATGCACATGACCCCCGCCACGGGCGACCCCACGCAGGTGCGCATCATGCGCTGGATGCCGCTGATGTTCTTCGTGTTCTGCTACACCTACCCGAGCGCCCTCGCTCTGTACTGGACGACCACGAACATCATCTCCATCATCCAGACGCTCATCATTCGCCGCGTTATGCCCGAGCCGAAGCTTGAGAAGCTGAAGGCGGCCAAGAAGGGTGGCAAGAAGAGCTTCTTTGAGCGCATGATGGACGCTCAGCAGGCCGCGCTCGCCGAGCAGCAGCGCCGGGTCAAGCGATAAAGCACGCTACAGATTACGGACAACGAAACCGCCCGACGCCTCGGCATCGGGCGGTTTTTGGTGGGGGGAGACAAATAGGGATTTGTAGATTTACTATGTACTAGGTACTATGTACTATTTTTGAATAGAGT
>JAKSOV010000045.1 GCA_024405415.1 Akkermansia sp. | reverse complement strand
CTCTATTCAAAAATAGTACATAGTACCTAGTACATAGTAAATCTACAAATCCCTCTTTCTCGAATTGTCACCCCGTGGGGAGGCATAAATGCGTTGTTAGTGTATGACAGCAAGACACGCTAACAAGAAAAGATGGCGGCTCCTATCTTGTTTGATAAAAGTCGCCTTGTTAGAAGCGCCGCGCTTTTCACCTAAGCACCCCCAACATGCCCTATACAACATTGAACCCCGGGGAGGAGGCCCTCACCCGATGGTAAAACCGAATTTTATCCCGCGCACGCTGATTGGTGTGGGCGGTGTCCGTTTATTTGACCTGCCCGGCGTGGTCTACCCCAAGGAGATGCTGCGCCCCGCGCGCGGTATGAACCGCGGCAACGGCAAGCCCTATAACAAAATCCCCGAATGGGGCATTGACACGGCGGAGGCCGCCGGTCTGTTGCGCAGCTCCCGCTCTTCGGCGCGTGCCGTGCTGCACCGCCACAAGGTGGCCTACCGTCTTGTCTCCGTGCAGGGCGGGCCGCCGCGCCTGTATTGGCGACGTTCACAGGTGGAGGCTTTGGCTGCGCGCCGCGTCCCCATGGTGAAGGGCTGTCCCAAGCGCATGGTGGATTCCGTCACGGCGCGGGAGATGCTGGGCATAGGCCGCAGTACGCTCTACCGCTACGTGCAGAAAAAGCTGTTGCATGAGCGGCAGGTGCGTCTCGTCACGCCCAAGGGCACGCGGCTGAAAGCCTATTACTTGCGCGCGGAGGTCGCCAAGCTGGCCGCCCGCATGCGCGCTATCCGCGCTCGTGAACGCGAGTTGCAGCGTCTGTTGCAGATGCGCGGTTCGCTTGCGGCCGAGACCTGGGCCGAGGAGGCGGAATCCCTCCCGAGCGAACAGGCGGAGAGTTAGTTTGCCGCCGCGGCGCGTGTGCGCTAAAAAGACCTGCATGGAGAAAACGGTGTCCGACGGAATGGCGGCAGCGCTGGTGCAGGCCGGCGTGCACCGCGTGTATGGTTTGGCCGGCGATGGTCTGCACCCGTTGGCGGAGTCCCTGATGAGAGAGCGGGGGCTCCGCTGGGTGCATGTGCGGCACGAGGAGACGGCAGCCTTTGCCGCCTCGGCGGAGGCGCAGCTGACGGGCCGTGTGGCCGTCTGCTGCGGCAGTTGCGGTTCGGGGCAGCTGCACCTGCTCAACGGGCTGTATGATGCCCACCGCAGCGCTGCTCCTGTGTTGGCGCTGGTGGCGCACCCTGCTACTCGGCACCTCGGTACCTCCTATATGCAGGAGACGAATCCCGCCCGCCTGTTCCGTGACTGTACCTCCTATCGAGAGCCGGTGTACAGCGCAGAGCAGGCTCCCGCCGTGTTGGCGGCGGCCCTGCGCGACGCCCGCGCGCAGCGGGATGTGAGCATGGTTGCTCTGCCGTGCGAGGTTGCTCTGCAAGCGCAGCCCGAGGCTCCGTCCGCCCCCGGCGCCGTGCCCGAGCCGGGGGCTCTTTGTCCCGACGGCAAGTCGTTGCAACGCATGGCGTCGCTGCTCAACGCGGCACCTCGCGTGACCTTTCTCTGCGGCATCGGCTGCGCCGAGGCCAAGGAGGATGTGCTGGCCTTGGCACGCCGATTGCAGGCTCCTGTGGCTTATACGTTGCGGGCCAAGGATATTATGGAGGGGGACAACCCCTGCGAGGTGGGGATGACGGGCATCATGGGTTGGGGCGGAGCTCCCGTGGCGGTGGCGGATTGTGATGTGTTGGTGATGTGGGGCACGGATTTCCCCTATGCTGAGTTTTTGCCGCCTCACGCGCAGGTGGTGCAGGTGGATGTCGACCGCAGGGCTTTGGGGCGGCGCGTTCCTCTGGCGCTGGCGGTACACGGCGAGGTGCGGGAGGTGGCGCGGGCGCTGTTGCCCTTGATTCACCGTGAGCGCGGGGATGAGCATTTGGCGGCGGCACGCTGTTTGCACCGCCGCGTGGTGGCGGAGATGGAGGCCCCTGTCCGCTCGCCTGACGAGGGCGCTTTGCTGCGGCCGGAGTATGTGACGCGCCTCTTGAGCGACCTGGCGGAACCCGATGCTGTGTTCACGGTGGGCACGGGAGCTCCCGTTCTTTGGGCAGCGCGTTACCTGCGAACGGCAGATGCGCGGCGCTTGCTCGGCTCCTTCAAGCACGGCTCTATGTCGTGCGCCTTGGCTATGGCTATCGGCGCGAAGGCAGCGTATCCCTCGCGCCAGGTGATAGCGCTGTGCAGCAGTGAGGGGCTATCCATGCTGCCCGGGGACATCCTCACGCTGATGCAGGAACACCTGTCGGTGAAGATTTTTGTCTACAATGCCTCCGAACCCGATAGCGAAGCCGTGGGCGGGGCGGCCCGCTACCGATGCTCTGTGGATTTCGCCGCTATGGCGCAGGGAATGGGGATTGCGGCAGAGCGTATCGCTGCGGTTGCCGAAGCAGGAGCTGCCGTGAAGCGTTGGTTGGCCGAGCCCGGCCCTGCGCTGTTGGATGCGGTGACGGATTGCCACGCCCGCGGCGTGCCGCCTTCGTTGTCTCTGGGGCGCGGTGCCTCCGAAGCGCGCGGATTCACGCTTTCTCACGGGCTGGAGGGGATTCAGCGCTTGCTCTTCGGCCGCCGCCGCGTGGAGCGGTAGAGCGACAAATCCCCATTTGTCGCGCGATGTCAGATGCTTTTGCGCTCGCGGAAGAGGTGCGCTTTGAGCGGGTCGGTTGCCGCAAGGTGGGTGTAGCCGATAGCGAGGGCATCCGCCGCATCGGGGGCGGGTGTCTCCTCAAGGTGCAGCATGGCGCGCATCATAAAGGCTACCTGCTGTTTGAGCGCGCCGCCGCGGCCTACGGTAGCGAGCTTCACACAGCTGGGCGGGTATTCAGTGATGGGCAGCCCGTGTTCCGCCGCTGCCAGCACCGTGGCAGCTCGGGCGGAACCCATGGCAATGGCGGTCTTGTGCGATTGCACGTAGATAATAGCCTCGATGGCGAGGCTATCGGGCTGCCAACGCTCGATGAGAGCGTTGACGTGCTCGTGAATGGCGAGCAGACAGGCACTCTGACTGCGGCTTTGCGGCAGGTGCAGCGTGCCGTACTCCAGCGCACGCGCCTCACGAAAATCGCCCTCCAACACGGCGTAACCCGTGTTGCGGATAGCAGGATCGATGGCGATGAGACGCATGGCGATGGATGTACAAAGTACAAAGCCGCCGACGGCCCCGTCAGGGCACCTGCGTCAGCAGGTGGTAAGGCGGATTGGACAATGCCGCAAGGCATTGCCCCCGACAGGGGGCGAGGGCGCGTGTGGAGCGCCCGAGTCAATGTACAAATCAGGAAATTCGGCTCGCTTCGCCCGCGGGGTTATCGGCGGCGGCGCTTGGGAGCTGCGGGGCGGGGTTTGCGGACGGGGCGGATGGGCTGCGTCTCTAACAGCGCGGTGTAGGCGTAGGGGAAGCCCTCGAGCTTGCGGCGTTCGATGGTGCGGTTGATGAACAGCTCCACGCTCTTGGCGAAATCGACTTCATCCGCGGTGAGCAGGGTGAAGGCGTCGCCCGTGGATTCCGCGCGGCCCGTGCGGCCGATGCGGTGCACGTAGTCCTCGGGGTTCTCGGGCACACGGTAGTTGATGACGTGGGTCACGCCGTTGATGTCGATGCCGCGGGCGGCCACGTCCGTGGCCACAAGGATGCGGAACTTATCTTCTTTAAAACCCTTGAGGGCGGCCATGCGCTCCTTCTGCGGGATGTCGGAGTGCATGACGGTCACCTCCTTGCCCCAGCCGGCGTTGGCGAGCATGTTGCCCACGGTATCGGCCTCCTTGCGGGTGCGGGTGAAAATCATGAGGTTCTCGAACTTCGTCTCCTTCACGAGAGCGAGCAGCAGCTCGTCGCGCTGGTCGAGGCCCACGGGGTAGAAGGCGTGGGAGATGGTGCTCGCTACCTCGCGGCGGGCGATGGCAATCTCCTGCGGGTCGGTGAGGCACCACTTGGCAAAGCCCTGCAGAATCTGCGGCATGGTGGCGGAGAAGAAGAGCGTTTGGCGGCCCTCCCACGGGCAGAGGTTGACAATCTTGCGGACGATGGGCAGGAAGCCCATGTCAGTCATGCGGTCCACCTCATCGAGCACGAGGTGCTTCACGGCCTTGAACTTCATCGTGCCGCGATAGAAGTGGTCCACCAAGCGGCCGGGTGTGGCGACAACGACGTCACAGCCCTTTTTCAGCTCCTCCATCTGCGCGCCGTAGCCGACGCCGCCGTAGAGCAGACCGATGGTGATATCCGTGTGCGCGGCGTAGGTGCGGAAGGATTCGGCCAGCTGGTCGGCGAGCTCGCGGGTGGGCTCCAGCACGAGCACCTGCGGTTGGCCCGTGTGGGTGATTTTGGTGAGCAGGGGCAGCGCGAACGCGGCGGATTTGCCTGTGCCCGTCTGGGATGCGCCGATGACGTCCTTGCCCTCCAGAACGAAGGGGATGGCTTGCTCCTGAATCGGCGTGGGGTGCTCATAGCCGCAGTCCTTCACGGCTTCCAGTATCGGGGCGGACAGCCCCAGTTCTTCGAATGTCATGTTCGTTGTTGTATGTAAAAAGTTTTCGATATTCAGGCGATGTAAGGATTTTCCATTTTCTCCTCGCCGATGGTGGTGGGGGCGCCGTGGCCGCAGCAGATGCGCGTGGTGTCCGGCAGGGGGAGCAGGTGCTCGCGGATGCCGCTCACGAGGTCGCGCGCGCTGCCGCCGGGGAAGTCCGAGCGCCCGACCGCGCCGGCAAAGAGGATGTCGCCCGTGAAGAGGATTTCCTCGTCCGCCAGGCCGTAGGCCATGCCGTCGCGGGAGTGCCCGGGGATGAAGTAGAGCTGCCAGCGGAGACCCGCCCAGTCGGCCGTCGTCTGCGCGGTGCCGAAGGCATCCACCTCATAAGGCTCGATGGGCGGCAGGCCCCATTGGCGCGCCACGGCGGCGAGCGTGAGCTCATCGCTCATGGCAAAGGGGGCGTGGATGGCGCAGCCCGTGAGCGCTTGCAGCGCTGCCGCGCCCTGCACGTGGTCAAAGTGCTGGTGCGTGAGCAGCAGGTGGGCCAGTTTGGCACCTTCGGGCAGCACGCGCTGCACCCACTCTGCCATGCCGAGGGGCGCATCCACCGCCACAAAGCTGCCGTCCGCGCCCTGCAACAGATAGCCGTTGCAGTCGATTGGGCCGCCCGTGTATGTACGTATGCTCACGCTCACGCGCGCATTATACCCGCGCAGCGCGCATTTGGCTAGTTTAATATGCTGCATGACGGAAAGGAAGGCGACGTTGAGTGTGCAAAAAGCGCACCGACCCGCCGGGTCGGTGCGCAGAGAAAAGGTTGAACGTTGTCGGAGGTCGGTTGCCTGAATCAGGCGGCGATACCGAAATGGCGCTGAATATCTTCGAAAATGCGGTCGCGCAGGCGGCGGGCTTTCTCGATGTTGCGCGTCTTGAGGGAGAAGCGCAGGCGCTCAGCCGTGGCGTCCGGCTTGTGCACCGTCACGTGGCACCACCAAACACCGCGGTTGTTCCACAGGTGGTGGTTGAGGTTGTCATCGTTGATACGAAGCGCGATTTTTGTCTGTTGAGGGGTCATTGGTTAAAACATGCTATTGGTTAAAATGGCAGACTTTCGTCTGTCGGTGCTCCGCGTTCGTGATCCGAACCCTCCGGCAGCACCCTCCCGCCTGTCGCATACATAGACGGGAGCGGTGGCCGTTCCGTTCAAAAAAAGTGGGATCAGTAGAGGATACCCGCCTTCTTGAGCGTGTTGTAAGCACCATTCTTGGAGATGGTGCGCAGAGCCTTGCAGGAAAGCTTCATGCGGATGTAACCGCCCTTGCCGCCGTTCAGCTCGGGAACCCAAATGCGCTTCTCCTGGAGGTTGGGGTACACCGTGCGGTTGACCGTCTTGGTGACGTGACGACCGATACCACCCTTCTTCTTAGCAAGACCGGAACGGTGGATGCGACGGCCCTTATGCGGCATGGCAAACGTGATATTGCAGATTCTGGACATAAGATTTTCGGTAACGTTTAAGTTAAAAGCGGTGCGCTATTTTACACGATATGAGCCCGGCGTCAAGAAAAACCACGTCGAAAGGGGAAATTTTTTCCTAAAGGAGGAAGAGACAAAGAAAAATCTTGCTTTTTAATCGAGAAAAGTTACTTTTTTTAAACAAAGCGCATTCCTTCGCTCGCTTACCTCCATGAGCGGTCGCCGAGAGGCCGCCGCCGCAAGAAACCGTTTATACTTGAGATGAAAATGAAAAAGTTCCCCGCCGCCGTCGTGGCCGTGCTGAGTTGCAGTGCCGTGTTCCTCAGCTCCTGTGTGTACGAGATGCCCGTGTATCGCGGCGGCACCGCCTATTCCTACAACGCTGCCGCGCCCGTTTGGACGGAGGCCAGCTATGACGCCAACGGTTTCCCGATTTTCGGTTACTACGGCGGCCGCCCTGTGTACGGTTACACGGCGGAGGGTGTGGCCATCTTCACGTTTGCCGCCCTGACGGCTGCCTGTCTGGTGCCCCTGTGGGCGCCGGCGCCCTGGTACCACGGCCACTGGCACTACCCGCACCACATCCACCGTGTGAGCGTGCCGCCTCGCTGCCCGCATGACCACCGACCCGCGATGCGTCCCCACGGCGGCATGAATGCCCCCATCCATAAGAATCCGCATCAGGTGCTTCAGGCGCAGCATCACAACATGCAGCAGGCGCACCGCAACGCGCCGCAGATGGGGCACAACATGCCTCTCAATCGGCACAATGCACCGCAGATGCGCCATGAGGTGCAGAAGCAGCATGGCGCCCCGCAGGTGTCGTCTCCCTTCAGCCCCGCGCCCGGTCAGCAGGGGCCCGTCATCAATCGCCACGAGCAAAGCCGCCCTCAGGTGCAGGAAAATCGCCATGACTTCAACCGCGCTTCTCAGACGTCCGCCATGAACGCAGTCCCGTCCGTGCCGCAGATGAATCGCCGTGAGGCTGCGATGTCCTCCCACCGTCAGCAGAGCGCAAGCCCGATGAGGCAGGCGGCTGCCCCCTCCCGCCCCGCCATGGCTGCCCCCGCAGCTTCCGCGCCGAGTGCCCCTTCCGTCGGTAACTTCAGCCGCGGCGGCGGTCATAGCAATGCCTCCTTCGGCGGTGGTGCGAACCACGGTCACCATGGCGGGCATCGTCGCTGAGTGTCCCGTCTGACGTATTTCTTCAAGCGCCTGACACCTTGTGTGTCAGGCGCTTTTGTCTGTGTCATATCCGTACGCGCCTCTTGCATAAACGTGTGTCCTGTGCTACCTTTGCGCCGCGCTATGAACGACTTGCAGCCCAAGCTCCGCCTTACGATATGCCGAACACCGTCGGCGGCCTCGCTCTCCCGCGAGGAGATCGTGCGTCTCTTGGCGGCGGAGATGGGGCAGGGGGACTCGGCGTTTGCGGAAGCCGTTGCTACCTCTGCTTTGGCGCGCGAGGCGGTGGAAAGTACCTATGTCGGCCGAGGTTTGGCCGTGCCTCACGCCCGCCTCGCGGGGCTCACTCAGCCTTGCGTCTGCCTGGCTTCTACCCCCGGGGTGGATTGGAGCGGCGGGCAGGCTACCCTTATTGCGCTGCTGGCGGTGCCGGAGGAGCAGCCCGAGTGGCACCTGCGCCTGCTTGGCGTTCTCGCTCGCTATGTCTCCGCTCACGGTGGCGAGACGGACCTGCCCGGTCTTGCGGCGGCTCTGCAACAAAAAACGGCCTGACGTGTCCGTCAGACCGTTTTTCAACGTATTGTGACCGCCGCCTCACTTGATGGCCGCAAAGGCCTGCTTGAGGTCATCGATGATGTCCTCGACATCCTCGATGCCCACGGAGAAGCGGATGAGATCGGGCTTCACGCCCGCTTCCAGCAGCTGCTCGTCCGTCAGCTGGCGGTGCGTGTGGGAGGCCGGGTGCAGCACGCAGGTGCGGGCATCGGCCACGTGGGTGACAATGGCGGCGAGCTTGAGGCTGTCCATGAATTTGATGGCGCGCTCGCGACCGCCCTTGATGCCGAAGGTCACCACACCGCAGGAATAGCCCTTGTCGAACTGGCGCATGGCCAGCTCATGCTGCGGGTGGGAGGGCAGACCGGGGTAATTAATCCACGCCACATCCTCCTGCGTCTCGAGAAACTCGGCCACGGCCTGCGCATTCTCGCAGTGGCGGGGCATACGCACGTGCAGGGACTCCAGCCCGAGGTTGAGCAGGAAGCAGTTGAAGGGGGAGGGAATGGCACCGAGGTCGCGCATGAGCTGCACGGTGCACTTGGTGATGTAGGCCATCTTGCCGAAGGCCTGCGTGTAGACGAGCCCGTGGTAGGATTCATCGGGCGTGGTGAGGCCGGGGAACTTGTCCGCATGGGCATCCCAATCGAAGTTGCCGCTGTCCACCACGGCACCGCCCACCTGCGTGGCGTGGCCGTCCATGTACTTGGTGGTCGAGTGCGTCACGATGTCCGCGCCGTGCTCGAAGGGGCGGCAGTTGATGGGCGTGGCAAAGGTGTTGTCCACAATCATGGGCACGCCGTTCTTGTGTGCGATGGCGGACATCTTGGCGATGTCCAGCACATCCAGTGAGGGGTTGGAGATGGTCTCGCCGAACACGCACTTGGTGTTGGGGCGGAACGCGGCCTGAATCTCCTCCTCGCTTGCGCTTTGGTCCACGAAGGTGGTCTCGATGCCGAGCTTCTTGAGCGTCACGGCGAAGAGGTTGTAGGTGCCGCCGTAGATGGCGGAGGTGGAGACGACGTGGTCGCCCGCTTCGCAGATGTTGAACACGGCAAAGAAGGAGGCTGCCTGACCGGAGGAGGTGAGGATGGCCGCCACACCACCCTCGAGATCGGCAATCTTCTTGGCGACGCTCTCGTTGGTGGGGTTTTGCAGGCGGGTGTAGAAGAAGCCTGCGTCCTTCAGGTCGAAGAGGCGCGCCATTTGGTCGCTCGTCTCGTACTTGAAGGTGGTGGACTGGTAAATCGGCAGCTGACGCGGCTCGCCCTTGCCGGGTTGCCAGCCGCCCTGAACACAAATGGTGGAAGGTTTCATATCGGTTGGGCTTATGATAGCAAAAAGGCCACAAAGGCGCAAGGCGGTAATTCTTGACTCTTTGTTCGCCGTAGTGTAACATAGGCGTATGACGCTGAAAACTCTCTCCGCCTGTATCGCTGCCATGGCGCTGTCCTCAGTCGCTTCCGCCGCGGTGACATCCGTCGAGGTCGTCTCCCCCGGGGCATACCCCATCCTGAAGGGAGCCGAGTACAACGCCGCTGCCGAATTGAAGCTTACCACAGACGGCAGCAAGGCTCCGCTGCCCAAGGTCGTGAGTCTGACGGTTACGAAGGCTGACCAGGTTGCCTCCGTAAGCCTGCACTACGGCGATTCTCACGGTACGCATTTCGGCGGTTGTATCGGCACGGGTAAGGTCGGCGCGGATGGTAAGGTGACCATCAAGTGTCACGAGCCCAAGGAGGGCCCCACCTACGGCATGAAGCCCGACAAGCTCAAGGAGCTGCACGACAAATTCTCCCACGACCGCATTTGGGTGCTCATCAACCCCTCCAAGAAGGCTAAAGTCGGCAATCATGTGGATATCAAGGGCGATAAAATCAAGATTGACGGCAAGGAGCTTACCATCAAGACTCCCAAGAAGATTTCCCAGAGCATCGGCTACATGGTGGCCGTGCCCGGCTGCAAGGTCGGCACCCGCGATTGCAAGTCTTTCCGCATTCCCGGTCTCATCCGCACGGAGAAGGGCACGCTGGTCGGCTGCTTTGATGCCCGCTACAACAACGAGGCCGACCTTTGCAACGACATCGACGTGGCTGTGGTGCGCTCTGCAGACGGCGGTCTGACGTGGTCTGCCCCCGAGGTGGGTATGGACATGGGCGAAGGCGGCGCCAACGGCTGCGGCGACCCCTGCATTCTTCAAGACAAGAAGGGCCGCCTGTGGATGCAGGCGCTCACCTGCCATTTCGGCGGCGGTGCTTCGCTGGGCGTCTCCAAGGCCGGCTTCGATGAGCACCAGACAGGCCAGTGGTGCATGGTCACCAGCGATAACGACGGCAAGACTTGGAGCAAGACCCCCATCAACCCCACCAAGAGCATCAAGAAGGAGGAATGGACCTGCATCCTCGCCGGTCCGGGCAACGGTATTGTCACCAAGGACGGCGCGATTGTCTTCCCCGCCCAGATTTGGCAGAACGGTGCCAATCCCCGCTGCATGAGCACGCTCTGCTCCTCCTCCGACGGCGGCAAGACGTGGAAGTACGGCACGGGTATTCCCCACGCCACCTCTGAGTGTCAGGTGGTGGAGTTGGCGGACGGCTCCCTGATGCTCAACTGCCGCAACGAGGCCCGCAGCGGCAAGCGCATCATCTACACCACCACGGACCTCGGCGACACGTGGACACCCCATGAGACCAATAACAGCGCCTTGCAGGAACCCACCTGTCAGGCCTCTCTCGTGGCTATCGAGGTGCCCGGCAAGGGCCGTTGCCTCTTCTTCTCCAATCCCAAGTCGGGCAGCCGCAACCACATGACCGTGCGCGTCTCTACCGATGACGGCAAGACGTGGAACGAGGGCTATGAATACGACAGCCGCGGCTGCATGGGCTACTCCTGCATCGCCTTGGCGGACGACAAGCACCTCGGCATCATCTACGAGACCTCCTACGCCAACCCTGCTACGGGTATGCGCGGCATCGGCTTTGTCCGCGTGCCGATCAAAAAGGTATTCGACCACAAGAAGGACGACAAAGAGGACTGATTGCCCCTTCCCCTATTCCTGCTTTTGGCCTGCCCGCTTTGCCGCGGGCAGGCTTTTTTCTATCTTTTGTCTTGACAAAGAGTGCCCTCTCCTGTATCCTCGCGGCTCACCAAACCCAATATTACTGAGTTATGGCACGAATGAACGTTATTCTCGCTACGAAGATCGAAGGTCTGGGCTGTGAAGCCGACCTCGTTACCGTGAAAGCCGGTTATGGCCGCAACTACCTGATTCCTCAGGGTCTTGCGTTCGAGGCGACTCCCGCCAACCAGCGTTTCATCAACATGCTCCAGAAGAAGCGCGCTGAGCGCGAGGCCGCCGAGTTGGCCAACTTCCAGGAGATTGCTGCTAAGATTGCCGCCGTCACGGTGAACCTGACCCTCGAAGCCGGTGAGAACGGCAAGGTGTTCGGTGCCATCACCAACCAGCAGATTGCTGACGGTCTGGCTGCTCTCGGCATCGAAATCGACCGCCACACCATCGAGCTTGAGAAGCCCCTCAAGAAGTCCGGCACCTACGAGGTTGCCGCTAAGCTTCATGCCCAGGTCACCGCTACCATCAAGGTGGTGCTCGACGTCAAGGGCGAGGCTCCCGAAGCCGCTGCTGAGTAAAGAAAACTCAGATAGATTTCAGAAAGAGCCGCTCGACTTTCAGTCGGGCGGCTCTTTTTTTGTCGGTGAAGGCAAAAATCCAAAACGGAAAACGGGGAAGCGCTATGAGCGGGTCTCCCTTCAACGGCAAAGGCGAAAACTTACTTACACCGCTTGTGTGGTGATTTCGGCCTGCGTGCAGCGGGTCAGCTCGAGACGGGCGTTAGCGAGCACGGAGGCGCGGCAGAGGCGCAGGTGGTGCTCCGCAGCGAGGGCCAGTGTGGCTTCGGTGGCGGCCGTGTCGCGCACGGTGGTGCCGTCGGCGGCGAGAGCGGCAAAGCGGTTCTCGTACTGCTCGCGGTTTTCCAGCACCACGGGCACGCCCAGCGGTTCCAGCGTGCGGGGCATCCACGGGCGCATGGTCGGCGTGCTGACAGTCAAGGCGCAGCCTGCTTGGAGCGCCGCCATGAGGGCGATGCTCAGGTCGATGTCGCTCATGGCTTTCTCGGCGCGGATGCAGAGGGAAAGCGGGCGGTACACCATGGTCGTTTCCGTCGCGGGGCTCTTGCAGAGGCTGTGGGGGACGGAGAAATGCTTCTCCCACCAGTAGGAGATGGAATCCGCAGCGGAGCTGAGGCGCGTTGTCTCCTCGGGCGTGGGTTTGGGGGAGAGTGTCTCCCATGGCGTGAAGGCCACCGTGCGCTGACCGGCGCGGTGCTGCGGGCGCGCTGTCTCCTGCCAGAGGCAGAGGGCGGAAAGGAAATCACAGCTGCCGGGCAGAGGCAGCCCATTGCGGTTGCTGCCGTAGGGGGCTGTGCCGGGGTGGCGGGCAGGCAGGGTGTTAATGCCGCGGCAGGCCGTGCCGATGTGGCGGCTCCAGAGCTCTATCTCTGTCTTGTCCTGCGAGAAGATGGCGGCTGCCATGCCGCGGGAGAGCTCGCGTTGCAGGTGGATGGCCGATTCCGTATCCGCCACGCGGATGAAGCCCAACGCGGGGATGTTGTGCGCCGCGAGCGTGAAGAGGCTTTGCGGGCCGATGCCTACGCGCACGCCCGGTGTGTAGAGCAGCGAGTCGATGGACTCGGCGCGGTGAGGAGCAACTAACCATGCGCCCTCCTTCGTGTCTGAGCGCAGCAGCTCCTCCTCATCGCCCTCGGGGCGGCGGGCGAGGGTGGCTACGGTTCCTCCTTCCGTGCGCCCGGGCAGGGCGGTGAAGCCGCCGGCGGCATCGCGCAGGGCGTTCATGAAAGCCTGGTTGTCGTAGAGTGCGGCATGCACCAACACAAGGTGCGGCTGTGTGGCATCCTGCCCGCTTCGCGCAAAGAGGCCGGGGATGAGGGTGCGGATGGCTGCCTGCCAGTCACACCCGGCAGCGAGGTACACGCTGTTCTGCCCCGTCGTGCCACCGAAGAGCGGGCGCTGCGGCGCAAGCCGGGTCCACGTGGCCGTGTGCTCCATGTTGGCGTGGGCAATAACGGCATTGACGCGCGGGTCGAGGAGCAGTTTGTCCGCAATCTGGTTGTCCAGACAGGGCAGACATTGCAGCGCGGGGGCTCGCAGCCCGGCCTCCTCCAAAAGTGCGGTGAGGCGCTGCCCCAGCAGCACGCTCGTGAAGGCGGGCTTGTAGATGATCGTGTTGCCGGTAATCCAAGCGGCGGCAATGCCTGCAACAGCCTCCGCCAGCGGGTGCGCGCGGCTCGGCACTACGGTGATGACGCCCAGCGGGCTCGGGGTGGAGCCGTCCTCAAAACCGGGTTGGGCGGCCTGCCATTCGTAGTAGCGACAGGCATCCGCGGCCGCCAGCACTTCGGCATCCGCATCCGCCACGGTAAAGCCTGCATCGCGCACCAACAGAGCCACAAACTCAGCGTTTTGTTCGCGCAGGGCACGCGCCACCTTCAGCACCGCTTCGCGGCGGCTTTCGGGGGATTCGGGTTCGCGGGCAGTCGCTTGCGTGGCCAGCGCGAGGCAGCGATCCACGGCCGTGTAATCAGCCACGGCAAAACGGTAGTCCGCCATCTCGGGGGCGCTCAGGGAGCGGGAGACGCAATGCAGCGGCGTGTCAACGGGCGCGCCGTTGAGCAACAGGGGGATATCCGCCTGCGGACGCTCGTTTTCCGCCTCAGCGGCTTTGTAGAGACTGTCGATGAGGTCGGTGTCGCCGATGTGCTCATTCGGCGTCGCGCGGAATTGCTTGTCGCGGCCGCCGTCGTCGTTGAGCGTTTCGCTGCGGGGGCTGAACGCGGCGAGGAAATGTTGGCGCATGCGACCCCAGCCCAGCGAGGCGGTGTCGAGCGCACAGCCGGAGGCAATGAAGCCGTCCGGGCGAGACAACTCGCTGACGAGGTGCATCAGATGATTCTCAAAGCCGCTGTCATCGCCCGTGGGGCTGACCCCGGCGCAGAGGGTGACGCGGGAACCTTCCTCCGCCAGCAGACGGCCGAGGTGGTTTGCCAAGCCGGAGAGGAAGCAAATCGGCGGCATTCCCTCGCGGCCGCAGCGTGCCCAGTCGAGCACGGCGTAGGCGAGGTCGAAGGCGTTGTGGCTGCCGATGACCGGGGTGATGGCCTTGGGCTTGGCGCTGATAGCGGTGTGCAGCAGCTGCTTGTAGGCTGCTTCCGTCTCGCCCTTCGTGGTGCAGACGGGGGAGGCTTCGCCGTAGCGGAAGGCGTTTTCGCGCTCTTGTTCCAAGTGAGAGCCCTTCACCAACAGAACCTTGAGCGGCTGTGCACCCTTGGCGGCGCGGGCCGTGGCCCACTCCGTCAGTTCACGGAGAATGGCGGGCGTGCTGCGCAGGTAGGCCGGCAGCTCAATGGCTACGTCGGCGCGGTGGAACTCCGCCGGCGAGAGGGAAAGGCGCAGCGCCTCCGTCACCGTCGGGTGCAGGGGAGATTCGCCCAGCTCCAGAATCAGCGGGCGAGCCTTGCCGCCCTTGAGCGACAGGCGGAACAGCTCCTTGAGCTTCTCCGCCAGCAGGCGCGCGCCGTGGCCGGGAGCATAGGGGGAGAGGTGCGGCACGAGACGCCACGGCTGGATGACCAGCCCGACCCCCTCCTGCTTCGTCAGGGTCGCCTCAAGGTTGCGGAAATATTGCTCTGCTGTCTTGGGGCCGAAAACCGTCGGCACCATGGGGTTGAGCGCAGGGGTCATGCCGTCCTTGGCAAACTCGCGCACTCGCTTGGCGAGCTTCTCCACCTGCGTGGGCAGGGTCAACTCACCGAAGGTGGAGCGGAACACGCGGCGCACCTCGGCGATAGCCGTCTGTTGCATGCCGTTGGCGGCCATGGCGGCGGCTTTAAAACGCAGTTTGCCGACCGTGCTGAAAATAGGCGGCACGCCGCCGTGCTCCGTCAGGAGCCGACGTAGATGCAGCGCCTGTTCGGCGGGGGTGGCGGCGTGAAAGACGGCGGTCGTCAGCTCGCGGACGAAGAGGCGGTATTTCTCCTCCGTAGCCATGCGGCTCAGCGCCGTCAGAAGGGTGCGCTCATCGCCCTTGAGCTTGCGGAGCGATGCATTGAGCAAATCCTGCGCCAGCTCTGCCGAGCGCTGCGTGAGCGTGCGGTCGTCCCACTTGCGGCGTTTCGCTTCTTCCAATTGAGCTTTAAGGTCGAGTTCCCCCATGGCGTGCGGATATTGTACCGATTCCCCCGCGCCCGCGCAAGCACAAAACGCGTGCGCGACAAATGAGGATTTGTCGGGATTTACTAGGTACTATGTACTAGGTACTATT
>JAKSOV010000044.1 GCA_024405415.1 Akkermansia sp. | reverse complement strand
TTCAAAAATAGTACATAGTACCTAGTACATAGTAAATCTACAAATCCCCCTTTGCCGCTATTCACAGCAGCTTTTTCGCGCCGGGGACGTGGAGGCGACGGGATTCCGCCGCGTAGCCGAAGGAGCCTTCATCCGCGCGGTTGGGGTTGGCGCGGCGGTGGTGCGGGGCGTTGCCTTGGCGGCGCAGGTAGTCGACAATGCCGTGGCCCACGGCCTCCGCATAGCGGCGGGCGCCCGCATCCGTGGCAAGATAGGCGGCGTGCTCGCGGTTGTTGAGGAAGGCGGCTTCCGTCACAGCGGCGGGGATGCCCGCGTCATCACAGGCATTCAGCCAACCCGCGGCACGGTCGGCGTCCACATAGCGCACCTGCACCTTGGCCTCGCGGCCGCCGTTGGGCATGCCGTGGTTGAGCACCTCGCGATTGAGGGCATCGCAGATGCTCTGCGCGAGCGGGCGGCCGTTGTAGCGGTTGGCGAGCACAATGCTGTTGCTGCCGCCGCTTTTCCAGCCGCGGCCCGCGCTGTTGTGGTGCAGGAACACCACCGCACGCGAACGGCGGTAGATGGCAAAATCCGCGCTCACGATGCCGCTCGCCACGCGGTCGGGGAAATAGCGGGAGGGGTAGCGCTGCCCGTGGTTGTCGGGGTGGCGCAGCTGGAGCACACGCCCGCGGCGGGCGAGGCTGCGGTACGGCTCGCGGGAAGGGGTGCGGCCGCGGTTGCTGATGACGCAGCGGTAGCCCGCGCGCTCCACCACGCGCTGCACCACGGGGGCGTATTGATACCAGAACGCCGCCTCCTGCAACAGCTTGCCGTTCACCATGCCCGGGCTGCGCGCGCCCTCCGCCTCCGCCGTGTGGCCGATGTCGAGCACCACGGCACCGTCCGCCCCGCCGCTGAACCCCGTCTGCTGACAGGAACAAAGGGCGAGGACGAAAAGGAAAAGAGCGAGGAAACGATACATGAGATTTATAATTTAAGATTTATAATTTATAAAGTAGCAATTTGTGCGCCTGCGGCGCAAGACTTGGCGGAAAAGGAGTAAATACAACGTGGCGGGTCGTGCATAAAAAGGCGTACGATACACGCTTTGCGTTCCGTCAGGACGCGCACGCAGTGCACCGAATTCAAAACTTTATAAATTATAAATGATAAATCTGAGATTATCCTTCTCCTCCTTCCTCGTCATCGCGCGGGATGCGGGTGGTGAAGCGCATGAGTTCGGCCACGAAGGTCAGCGGCACATCGCCCGTGGGGCCGTTACGGTTCTTAGCGAGGGCGAGGTTGGCGTCCGTGCCCACGGTTTCGCGCTCCTCATCGTCCTCCGCATAGTAGGCGGAGCGGTAGAGCAGGCCGATCATATCGGCATCCTGCTCAATAGCGCCGGATTCACGCAGGTCGCTCATCATGGGCACACCCTTGTTCTTACCGGGGCGGTTTTCGGGGCCGCGGTTCAGCTGGGCCAGCACGATGATGGGCAGGTTCAGCTCCTTGGCCAGCGCTTTCAGACCGCCGGAGATTTCAGCAATTTCACGTTCGCGGCTGTTCTGCGCCTGCTTGGTGTGGGAGCGCATGAGCTGGAGGTAGTCGATGCCGATGCAGCAGAGATCAGGGTGGTCGCGCAGCACGCGACGAGCCTTGGCGCGCAGCTCGGAGATAGAGATACCCGCCGTGTCGTCAATCACCAGATTGCTGGATTTCAGCTCCGTGATAGCGTATTTCAGGCGCTTCATCTGCTCCTTGTCGAGGCGGCCCTGCTTGGTGACAATCTCCTGCTTGCTCACCCCGCTGCGGGCGTAGAGCAGACGTTCGACGAGCTGCACGCTGGGCATTTCGCAGGAGAACACAAGAACGGCCTTCTTCGGCTTGCCCTCGCCCTGCACATCCAGCGCCAGGTGCTCCATGATGTTGAGCAGGAAGGAAGTCTTGCCCATGGACGGACGGGCGGCGATAACGAAGAGCTCACCGCCCTTCAGGCCGTTAATCATCTTATCGAGGCGCGGATAGCCGGTCGAGAGGCCCAGGATATCGCCCTTGCTGCTCATCATGCGCTCGAAGTTCGAGACGGCCTGGTCAATATCGCGCGTCAGGCTCCATTCCTCGCCCTTCTCCGCGCTGGCGCGAATACCCAGCACCTCCTGCTCCGTCTGGTCGAGCAGCTCCTCCACCTCCGTCTCGCTCGTGTAGGCGGACTCCGAGGCGCGCGCCGCCGTCAGGATGATGGAGCGGCGGATAAACTTCTCGCGCAGCGTGTCGAAGTGCATGCGGAAAAGCGCCGTGGTCGTAGCAAAGGAGAAAATATCCATCAGGCCCGCGTGGCCGCCCACGGCCTCCAAGCGGTGGTGATCCGTCAGCTCCTGCGCCACGGAGGTGGCATCCAGCGGCAGGCCCTTGTCGTAGCGGTCGCGGAAAATCTCCCACAGAATGCGGTGCGCGGGCACATAGAAGAACTCGCTCGTCATGCCCTCCGAGATGCACTGAGAGACGATGTTAACGGGGTCGATGGTCATCATCGACAGCAGGCTCTTTTCCACGCCCGGTGCCTGCGGCATCACAACGGATACAGCAGCCTCCTTGCGGTTGTCGGCTTTCTTCAGGTCAGGGCGGTCGGTGGTATCAGCAGGCATAACGGATGGGGTGATGAAGCGGGGTGGATTCTATCGCGCCCCCCCCCGCTTGGCAAGCAAAAACCGCGAGCTTAACGTGCCCGTAAAATTGCCATTTTCAACTTTTTCAAATAACAAAAAATGCAAGTCCCCGCCCCGCTGCGAACATTGCCCCCCTTAAATTTCACTCGGCAGTTCTTTCGTGAGGCTGCACATGGAAAGGAAGTGAGAAAAAAGGGGGGGGTGTCGAAGAAGTTGGAAGTTGGAAGTTGGAGGTTGGAAGTTGGAAGTTGGAAGTTGGAAGTGTTGAAATTCGTGCGGCTTCGCCGCAAGGATAAAACGTAACGCAGAGCGTAGGCTATCGCTTTAATTTAAAGCTATTGCACGCGACTTGTTAGCGTCTGACAACTAACAGTTCTCGCGTGATACACAGAGCATGCCTACAATAAGGGTCTATGCCGACTCCGACCTTCTCTCGTTTTTCCTGCGTTCTTCGTCCCTTCCTGCTCTGCCTGATTACGGCCTTCACCCTGCTCTCTCCCGCCTTTGGCGAGCCCCTGCTCAGCCCAAGCGTGGGTGCAGCTTCCGCTGTTCCTACCACCAAGGCCGACACGAACGCCAAGCGTTACTGGGTCACCACATCCAGCGGCAAAACCCACAACGCCTCCTGCCGCTGGTATGCCAACTCCAACGGCTACTACTCTGCCACTGGCACAGGCAACAACTGCATGAAGTGCGGCGGTGCAGGCTATTCCGACACGAGCACCGTCACCTCGCCCACCATCTCCGCCAACACCCCCGCTGTCGCTCCCGCCAAGAAGGCAGACGCAAACACCACTCGCTACTGGGTGACCTCCTCCAGCGGCAAGACCCACAACGCCTCCTGCCGCTGGTACGCCAACTCCAACGGCTACTACTCCGCCACGGGCACGGGCAACAACTGCAAAGTTTGCGGCGGCGCGAATTAACCGAATGACAAACACCTTCTCTCTGATAGCAGCTCTGGGTCTCTCAGCCCTTACGGGGTGGGAGGGTACAACTTCGGGAAAGCCGTTCTCATGGGAATGCGTTGCGCCGAAGCACAGGCTTGAACAAGGGTTGAATATCACGCGGGTCATCACCCTGCGCGAGGAGGCAGCGCGTTTGCCGGAAGTGTCCGTGGGCGACCTTGAGGAGGTTTGGGATTGGCACCCGGCGGGTCGGACTGCATCAGCTCATGCACGGCACAGCGGCGGCGGCAGCTATCCCGATGGAGCTGACAAGCAAGAGGTTGACGGAAGAGATGAGCCGCGCGGAGGCACCTTCTCGCATCGGACATCTGAAAAGAGTCCGACGCTATCTGCGGAGGGGACTCATCAGCCGAACGGAGGCAATCAAGAGTCTGAATCCTCACGTTCCGGGCATGCGTGGCATGATGGGCACGGCAACTATCCCAAGGGTGCTAACGAGCGTGTCGTTACCGGAGGCGACATGTCGCGAGGAGAGACCTCCTCGCGCGGGACTTCTGCAACGAAACCGACGGAATATGCGGAGGGCACTCGCCGCTATTCTTCCCATTCCCGATACTCGCGAGCAAACGGGGGCGGGGGAGTCTCCTCCTCGCGCCAACGAGATGACATTGGGGGCATTGGGTTCTACATCTTTCTCTGTCTACTACTCTACGGGGTGCCGTTTAGCATTCCTCTTTATCTCAAGCTATCAGAGGAAGGGCCTGAACACCTTTTCCATTGGGGCTTTCGTCTCGGCTGGCTGAGTCTGAGTCAGTATGCGTTGCAAAAAAGCGACCGCATTCATGTTGACTCCGTTTTTCTGCAAGCCGTTACAGCAGGGAAAACAGAATGGGTTGATTTGTTGCTTGCAGCCGATTGGGAAGGCAAATCATCATCTAAGATAGCGTTGTTGTTCATCGAAGGGCTGATACAACAGCCACATCTGTCAACGGACATCTTTCAGCATATCTCACGCTATCTGTCCGGCCCATGCGGTGTTGACCTGAACGACCGTCTCTCTCTTTCCTCTTGTCCCCGAGGCGCAACAGACAGCGACAGCCCTTCTGATGAAAAAATGCAGTGGCCTCTACTCGACTTGGAACGAAAAGAGGAAGAAGTGCAGCAAACTTGGGGAAAGGAGAAGAGGATAACATGGTCAACACAGCCGCTGATGATGATTGTGTGTGCGATGCACCGCCGCGATTTGGCAGAGTTGCTCCTGCAAGAAGGCCTGTGTTCCAATATAGCGTTGCTCTACCAATCAGCCATGCAACGCGGGGAAGAGAGAGAGGCCGAGCGCCTGTTGGCGTATGGCGGAAGCTGCAAGGTCGCGCTGAGTGACGCCGTGCGATACGGCGTCAGCTTACCTGTGCTGCTCCGTATTCTCAGCCGCTATCTCCGACAGGGCGGCAGCATCTATGCCGATTTATCCTACAACGGCGGCGGTTCAATTCTTCATCAAGCCCTGTTTTGGCAAAGGGATGATGTTGTGGAGTATTTGCTGGACGCATATACAGATAGAGAACGCTTTGAGCGCGGTGTACAGCAATCCCTTCTGAGTTTAGCCGCAGCGAAAAACAGTCCTCATCTGGGACGAATAGCAGACCTACCCCCGAATTGGCTCCGGATGCTGAAAGACATCGACCAAGTAGCGGAGTCCGAAATATGGGATAAGCTCCGCGCATTGCTTAACGAAACGACCTATTCCGAAGCGGCGCGCTACATCAACGAAAAGGATGAAAACGGCAATACACCTCTGGGGCGCATGGTGTGGGCATGGTTCTGCGAGACAAAACACCTTCATCGGAAACAGTATGTTACCTATCAAAAGGGCGAAACATATCAAAGAATACACATACTTCTTCGCCTTGGTGCCGACCCCAATTGCGGTTTTCGGGAACCTCTATCGGGCGAATGGCATTCCCTCGTGTTCTATGCGGCCATCATGGGCAACGCTCACCTAGTCGACTTACTGGCTTCTTGCGGCGCCTCCGTGTGGGAGGCCTCTCAAAACAAGGCACTCATCCGTACCGTCGGCATCAAGCCCTTGCTGAACCAATGGTATAAAACACCGAAACGCGGGTAACAGAGAGCTGCGAGAGATGCACCGGCGGTGCTTTTTCGCTTGCGTAGGTGGGGTGGGGTGGGATATAATGTGCTACACCGAGATTATCTCTGCTCACGATGGCTGAAAGCGAAGAAGATTTTTACAAGGAGCCGACCCGCAAGGAGTGGGCCGGGTTCTGGACGCTTGTCGCCGTGCAGGCACAGAACGCCTTTAATGAAAAGGCGGTGCAGTTCCTGCTGATTCCGCTGGGGGTCTGGCTGTGGGGCGCACACGGCAGCACGCTGGAGTACACGCTCGGTGCCTTGTTCGTGCTGCCCTACATTCTCTTCTCGCCGCTGGTCGGTTGGCTGGCGGACTGTTTCTGCAAGACACGCATCATTCAGGTGATGAGTATCATGCAGATTATCGTGATGAGCTGCATGCTCTTCTGCTTCTATCAGCATGATATGCACGCCTCCATCATCTGGTTCTCCATCTTTGCCACTCAGGCGACGATTCTTTCGCCCGCCAAGAAGGGTATTGTGAAGGACCTGCTCGGCTCGCGCTACATCGGTTTCGGCTCGGGTATCATCGAGATGAGCATGATTATCGTGCTGCTGGTGGCGCAAATCGGCGTGTTCTTCTGGTTCAGCTACCTGCTGGAGGGCTACTCCGCCCTGCCGGACGGGGCCGAGGAGGCCGGCTGGAGCGCGGTGAAGCTGCCGACTTGGGTGTTTATCACGCTGGCGTGCATCGTGTCGGCGGCGTCCTTCCTCGTGCCCTGCTACCCCGCCAAGCCTACGCGCAAGTTCAGCTGGAGCCTGCTGTGGGAGCATTTCGGGCAAGTAAAATACCTGTGGAGCGACCGCTTGCTGCGCCTCAGCGAGATGGGCATCTGCTATTTCTGGTGCCTCGCGGGTTCGCTGTTCCTCATTATCATCCAAATTGCCAAGGAGTTGCAGGCGGCGGACCCGAATGTGGATTTCTCCCTGCAATGCGGCATTCTCATGGCGTGGCTCACGGGCGGCGTGGTGGCGGGCGGTATTCTGGCCTCGCAGCTCTGCAAGGGCAAGAATGAGCTGGGGTTGATTCCCTTCGGCGCCATCGGTATCACGGTGAGCACCTGTCTGCTGTCCATTCTCGAGGTGAACACCTATGAGGGCAACGCCTTCCTTTCCCTGACGGGCTTCTTCGGTGCGATGTATCTCGTGCCGCTCAACGCCTTCCTGCAGGACCATTGCGACCCCAACAACCGCGGCAATATCATTGCGGCGGGCAATCTTATCGACAATCTCATGGGGCTTGTGGCCGTGGGGTTGATGTGGGTGATGAATGCGAGCGGTTGCAGCCCGCAGGCGCAGTATTTCGTGCTCTTCCTGATGAGCGCGTTCATCCTCATCTCCTCGCTGCGTCTCATCCCGCAGGAGTTCATCCGCATGGTGGGTATCTGGGGCATGAACCTCATCTACACGCCGCGCATCATCAACGCGGAGCGCATCCCTGAGCGCGGTGGCGCGCTGCTGGTGGCCAACCATGTGACCTATGTGGACGCGCTTATCCTGACGATGGTGTGCCCGCGCCCCGTGCGCTTCATCGTGTCGGACGAGTTCACATCCATGCGCATGCTCGGCTGGCTGTTGGAAATCTTTAACTCGCTGCCCATCTCGGCCAAGAACCCGCGCGAGGCGATTCTGAGCGCAGCGGAGGGGCTGGAGGCAGGCGACCTTATCTGCATTTTCCCCGAGGGGCAGCTGACGCGCAGCGGCTGTCTGACGCCCATCCGCCGCGGCATGGAGCTGATTGCCCGCCGCGCGCAGGTGCCGATTATCCCGCTCTATGTGGACGGCTTGTGGGGCAGTATTTTCTCCTTCCACCGCAACCGATTTTTCACCAAGCGCCCGCGCCGCTTCCCCTACCCCTTCCATGTGGCGGTGGGTGAGCCGCTGGACCCCGAAACATTCAGCAACCGCACGGTGCTGCGCGCCTTCCGCGAGCTCTCCTCGCGCTGCCTGGAGGCGGCGGAGGGCAACGGCAGCCGCGATACGCTCATCCGCCTGCTGGAGGCTATCGGTGAGAAGGAGCTGGTGTTTACCCCCGATGGCAACCTGACGGGCTTGCAGATTGCGGGCACCGTCATCAGCCGCGAGGTGCAGCCCGAGCACAAGGGGCTGGCCAAGACCTGGCTGGAGCTGCTGATTACCGCCACGGAGGACTTGTACGCGCTCAACCGCTCGTGGATGAACGTGGGGCAGGTGCGCCGCGTGAATGCGCTCAAGGAGGGCAAGCACCGCCTGTTGACGACCGTGGGCCACGGCGAGCCGCAGGAGGCCGTGCTCTCGGTGCTCTGGCCCATCGCAACGAACACGCCCGTGCAGCTCATTGAAAAGCCCGTGGAGACGCTGGAGACGGGCATCTCGCAGATTGTGGGCGGAGCGCACATGCGCCGTCTGCTGCTCACCGCCATTCCCCCGCGCCAGATTCCTTTCTACGATTTCAGCCTGTCCTCCCCCATCTCCACGCCGAATATGCGCTGGCGCCCCTGCCTCTCTACGGCGAGCGGCACCATCATCGCCATGAGCATGTGCAAGAGCGTGTTCAAGATGCGCGACGGCACCATCCAGCTCGGCTCCCGTCCGCGCACGCTGGGTCTGCTGCTGCCCGGTTTTGCGGCCCACGCCAAGGGCGGCGACACGAACATGGTGACGCTCACCGGCCCCTCGCTGGCCAAACCCTACACGCTCCCCGATGAGATGTATCTGGACGAAAGCGGCTTCCTGGCCCGGCTGTCGTGAGCAACCGACAAAGGGGGATTTGTAGATTTACTATGTACTAGGTACTATGTACTATGTACTATGTACTATTTTTGAATAGAGTGCGGCTGTCGCCGCAAGGATGGGAAACCCGTTCTGACGCTTGCGTCAGAACGGGTTCGTTATCTCGCGGCGTCCCTGTCACGGCGTAGCCGTAGGCGAAGACGGAAGCCGCCGAACTTTATAAATAGTACCTAGTACATAGTACCTAGTAAATCCCTACAAATCCTCATTTGCCGGATATCCCTTCCGGAGGGCTTGGGCTTAAAGCTCAAAATCTTCGCCGAGGTATTCGTGTTTCACGGTGGGGTCGGCGGCAATGGCCTGCGGGGTGCCCTCGCGGATGACCTGGCCGGAGGTGAGGATGTAGGCGCGGTCGACAAGGCGCAGGGTCTCGCGCACGTTGTGGTCGGTAATGAGGATGGAGAGGCCGTCCGTGTCGCGCAGGTCGGCGACAATTTTCTGGATATCCTTCACGGCGATGGGATCCACACCGGCAAAGGGCTCGTCGAGCATAAGGAGGCTCGGGTTGGCGGCCAGGGCGCGCGCAATGGTGAGGCGGCGCTTTTCACCGCCCGAGAGCTGGATGGACTGGCTGTTGCGCAGCTTTGTGATGTTGAAGCGCTCCATCAGGCTGTCGGCCATTTCCTTCTGCTGCTTGCGCGTGAGGTCCTTGCGCGTCTCGAGGATGGCCATGAGATTGTCGATGACGGAGAGTTTGCGGAAGATAGATTCCTCCTGCGGCAGGTAGCCCATGCCGAGGCGGGCGCGGAGGTGCATCGGCAGGCCCGAGACGTCCTGCCCCGCGAAATCCACGCGGCCTTCATCGGGGCGCACGAGCCCCGCCACCATGTAGAAGGAGGTTGTCTTACCCGCGCCGTTGGGGCCGAGCAGTCCGACAATCTCGCCCTTGTGCACGGTGAGGTTCACCTGATTGACCACGCGGCGGGTGCCGTATGTCTTGCAGAGTCCCTGGGCTTGCAGCAAAATCTCGCTCATATCAGTCTTTCTTCGTCTGTTTTTCTATCTGCTCGCGAATGCGCTTGACGGTGGTGGTATGCGTTGCGCCCGTGAGGATGGCGCTGTTGCGCGCGTCGATGCGCACGGCGGCGTTCGGTCCCGTGGCCGTATGGGTGTTGTAGGTGTCCTCCAAGGTCACGCGGGAGCCGCTGAGCACCTTCTCTCCCGTGGCAGCATCCATGGACAGGCGATCGCCCGTGGCGCGGATGAGGCGCCCGCTCGGGTCCTTGCCCGCCAGCATGACGTGCCCTTCGGCGGAGGCGGTGCGCAGCCCGCCCATTTTGGCGTCGGTTGCGGTGCTGTCCATGGTGACGCGGATGGGGCCCGTACACTGCATGGAGCCTTTGGTGGTCTGCACGCTGCCGCCCTTGTCCGTGGCGGCCTCGCGCACGCCCTTGTAGGGGAAGCTCAGCATGCCGGCCTTCTGCTCGGCGCTCTGTTCATCCGCCACCAGCAGGGCGTAGAGAGAATCGTTGGTGATGAGCACGCCTTCCTCCGCGCGGAACTCGGCGGCGCCGTCCGTCTCCAGACGATTCTCGGCGCGGATGAGGCGCAGCGCGTGGGCGCATCGGGCGGTGAGGGTGCCGTTCTTTTCATCTTGCAGCGTGGCGGTGATAAGTCCGCCGCGCAGCTCGGCATCGCCCTCGGCGGAATAGGAAAGGTGCGGCAGGGCGTCGCCGTCGGGCGTGGCCTCGAGGCGGTTGCCGTCGTAGAGGGCCACGATGGCTTTGTCGTGCGTGCCGAACAGCTCGGCCGCGCGGTGCGTGAGGTCGAACTCGGCCCGCTCAGCTTGCAGGAAACCCGTCTCCGCCCCCGTGGCGGAATCGCGGCGGCGCGCGAGGACATCGCCGCAGGCGGCGGCATGGTCAAGACTGCGGAAGCGCAGCAGGGCGAGGTTGAGCTTGCTGTTGGCCACGCTCGGCACAGCGACACCTTCCTGCGGCAAGAGGGCGGCGATCAGCTCTCCTGTGCAGGAGAAGCTCGCGGCGGCGTCCTCGGCCGTGATACCCTGCGGCAGGGAGACGACGGCGCGCTCGCCCTCGGGGGTGATGGTGATGATACCGCCCGTGCGGAAGGTGCCGGCGAGCGGCTCGCCTTCGCCCTCATTCGGGCGGACATAGGTGCCCGACAGCGCGCGACCGACCACGCGCAGCGCGCCCTCGGGGGAAAGGGAGATGCTTTGCGCACCTGCGAGGGTGTATTGACTGCCGTAGGCGAGGGTGCATTCCTCGCCCGAGAGGCAGCACAGACCGCTCTCGGCATCGTAATCCAAGGTCTCGCCGCAGAGCTCACCCGCCTCGGGGGCTATGGCCTTCACCCCGCCCTCGGCATGCACGGCGGCCACCCCTGTGACGGAGAGAGCGGCGAATTGTTGCAGGAAGGCGGCGTCCTCGGGCACGGCGTGTTCGCCCTGCAAGCGCACGAGGAGGCTGCGCCCGCAGCTGATGTCGCCCGAGGGGTGCTGAAGGCGGCACTCTCCCGCCAACGCAAGGGCATGCTCCGCCGCGTTGTAGCACAGGCTGCCGCCGCTGACATGCAGCTCGGCTCGGCGCTGCTGCTCATCCGTCCACACGGCATGGATATCCGCACCAACGACGGAGATATTACCGTCGGCATCGGCCAGAATATAGGCGGGGCGGTCTTCGGCGGGCGCAACGGTGAGCTTGTTGCCGCCGCTCTCCAGCTCCAGAGGAGCCGCACCGGCGGGGGCGAAGAGAATCAGGTGGTTTGACTCCGTATCCACCTCGGCGTCCTGCACCTTGAGGCGGAGGGGGTGCATACCGCCGGGCAGAGTGCTCATCGGCGCCGACTCGGCGGAGGGCACCTGCGTTTTACCGCCGCTTGTTTGCGGGGTATCTCCGGAGAGGTTGCTGATGCTTTGTCTGGCGGTCTCCTGTTTCTGCGTCACCTCATGCTCGGGCAGGCGGATAAACAGGCGACCGCTCGCCTGCAGGGACAAGCGAGGATCGCTCAGGCATACGTTGCCGACGTAGACAATGTTGTTGCTCGCCGCGTCAAAGAGCATCGCGCCATCGCAGGTGATGACGGTGTCCTCTCCTGCGGCCTCCTGCGGCTCGGTAGTGAGCGATGCTTGAGGAGTCGTTTGCACGACTCCCTCCAGCTCGCGCCCGACGCCTTGGGCCTCGTGCGCCCACGTGGAAAGGATGCGCTGTGCCTGTTGCAGCGTCTGCTCCGGCCACGTGCGGGTATACCACGCCTCAGCCCCGCCGGCGGTAGGCAGCAGCAGGGCGAGCAGAGAAAGCGGCAGAAGAAAGCGCATGAGGCGAATAAACGGTTAATTCTTCTTTCCCTTGCGGGAGAAAGCGGAGGTGGAGAGAGAGGTGCGCACGGGCCCGAGCAGGATGCCGCGCTTGCTTTCCGTGTCGAAACGCAACTGCGAGCCGCAGGCACTGAAGCGCGCATCCCTGACCTCTACCGCGCCCGCAGAAGCGGCATGCTTGGTGGTAAAATTGTACCGCGCCGCCTCGGCTCTGATTTCCGTGGCGGTACCGTCCTCATTGAACAAAGAAGCACGGATACCCTGCAACTCAATCTCCTGACGGGAGAGAATGCAAAGCCGCTTTGCTTGCAGCAGCGCCGTCACGCGGTGGTTCTCATAGCGGGGCAGCGTGATATCCTCCACCACACTGCCGGGCGGCAACAGCTGCAAGCCGGGGAACTCGCCCTTGCCGACGGCGTCCGCGCTGCCCGCACCGTCCGCGGCATCCGCACCCCATGCCGCAGCGGCAAGGGTCAGCAGACAGAACAGGGAGGCAACGCGCATGGCAGGTCGGCGGCTTAGTGCACGGGAATTTCGCGCAGCTGTTCGTAAGCCTTGCGGATGGTGAGCTGGTTGGTGATGATGTTCTCCAAGTCGCTCAGGTACACCTGATTGGGGCCGTCGCTGGTAGCGTGGTCGGGGTCCTTGTGCACCTCCATGAAGATACCGTCGATACCCACGGCCATCGCGGCGTTGGCCAGCACGGGAGCCAGCTCGCGGTCACCGCCCGTCGCGCCGCCGAGGCCGCCGGGGCGCTGCACGGAGTGCGTGGCATCAAACACCACGGGGTAGCCGAACTGCTTCATCCAGTACAGGCCGCGCATATCCACGATGAGGTTGTTGTAGCCGAAGCTCGTGCCGCGCTCGCAGAGCATAAACTTCTCGCAGCCGAAGGCGAGCATCTTCTCGCAGATGTTCTTGCAGTCCCACGGAGCGAGGAACTGCCCCTTCTTCACATTCACGGGGCGGCCGGTCTTGGCGCAGGCCTCCAGCAGGTCACTCTGGCGGCTGAGGAAAGCGGGCACCTGCAACAGGTCCACATACTGCGCGGCGTACTCCGCCTGTTCCTCCGTGTGGACGTCTGTCACCACGGGCACCTGCAGCTCCTTGCCGATTTCGGCGAGAATGCGGCAGCCCTCCTCAATGCCGGGCCCGCGGAAGCTCTTCACGCTGGTGCGGTTAGCCTTGTCGTAGGAGGCCTTGAAGATGAACTGCACGCCGAGCTTGGTGCAGATTTCCTTGATGGAGCGCGCCATTTCCCAGGCAAAGTCCTCGTTCTCAAGAGTGCAGGGACCGAGCAGGAAGAAAGGCTCCTTGCCGCCGATTTCAACGTTCTGAATGTGGAAAGACATGGTAAGAGGTAGGCTTATGCAAGCATTATGCCCGATTGCAAGCCGCAAGTCAACGAAGAATGACCGAGAGAAGACGGGAGACAGGAGATTTGTAATATCTGATATGAGATTTTTGATTTGTGATTTGGAGAATTCGCGCGCTTAGCACCGCACACTCTTTCTGAATCATGAATCCTAAATCAAAAATCCGGAATGCCTCATTCCATGAGTGCGTCGAAGGCCATGTCATCCTCGGGCCAAATGCCCTGTTGCACCATGAAGGTATCCCAACCGAGCAAAATCTGCTCGAACACGGCGGGATTCACGTCAAAGCTCGTCAGCGTGTGGTCCGCCGCCGGGCAGAGAACAATCTCCGCCGTGTTGCCGAGTTTCTCCCACTCTTCGCAGAACCAGACGCGCATCTCGTAGTCCAGCAAGGGGTCCAGCATGCCGTGCGCACAGAACAGCGGGGGCAATTTGCGGCGCAACAGGTCGCAGGGGTTCACGCGCTCGGGGTGGTCCACCTCGGTGTTGACGCGCAGCAGACGCGCCTCGGGGGCGTCCGTATCCACCACGCCGCGGAAAATCGCCACAGCAGCCGGTTGCAGGGGCAGCACATCCTTGCTGCCGGGGCGCCACCACTTGTGCTCCTCCTCCATGGGCTGCATGGCCGCGTTGAGCGCCATAAGGCCGCCGGCATCCGACCCCGCGAGGGTGATGCGGTTCACATCAATGCCGAGCCCGCCCGCGTTGTGGTGCAGCCAGCGCCAGGCGTCCAGACCTTCGGCGATGATATCCTCCGCCGTCACATCGTAGCGGCCGGGCGTGCGATACTCAGGCAGCAGGCAGACAATGCCGCGGCGAGAGAGATGCATTGCCCAAGAGACGAACTCCGCCGTCTGCTCCAACGCCCACATGCCGCCGAAATAGAACATCACCGCGGGGGCAAATGCCTCCGGCGAATGGCCCTGCGGCGCGAACATGCGCACGCGCAGCACCTCGCCGTCCGCAAAACGCTTCCAGACAAAGAACGGCGCCTTCTCCAGCATTTGCCGGTAGCGCGCCTCTTCGGCAGAGCGGGGTTTGCGGGAAAAAGCCGTCATAACAACGCGCCCAGTATGCATTTTTCTTGCGCGGAAATCAAGCATGTTGTATGCTAAAGGCAGACATGAACAGCAAAATTTTATTCTGCCTGACGGGCCTCTCCCTCCTCGGTGCTGCGGCGGCATTCGCCCAGCCCCGCCCTGCCCTTGCACCGACGCCTGCGGCAGCGCCCGTTGTGAACCCCACCTACACCCTCCCCGACCAGAAAGTGGCCAAGGAGCTGGCGGAAGATCTATACAACACGTGGCGCGTGAGCATGCAGCGCGGCAATGAGTCCGCATGGCGCAAAGTGACCTCCACCTCGCGCCAGACGCGCATCCGCAACACCATCATCTCCCAGAAGGGGCAGTTCCCCCGCGATTTCTTCCGCAACCAGCCCGACCCGCCCGCGCTGGAGAAGTTCGCCTACGTCGGCGCGCTGGCCGGTGCGGACGGCTCCACCCTCGCCGTCACCTATGTCGGCAATCTGCAACTCGGCAACGGCCCGGCGGAAGAGAACGCTTACGTCCTCCAGTTCATCTGCGAGAAGGGCAACTGGACCTTTGACCAAGCCAACTTCTTCAACCTCTCCAAACTGCCCGAGGTGAAGAAGCGTCTGCACGCCAAGGACCTCACCGTGCTGCGCGAGCAGGACGGCTTCCGCCCCTACGACATCATGCCCGCCGCGCCCGCCGCCTGCAAGACCCCCGAGCTCATCGGCAAGGTCTTTGTGGACGCCCCCGGCCGCGACATTGAGATGCGCATCAACGGCATCTCCGCCCACAGCTTCTCCGACGAGCGCCGCGCCGACGTCATTTCCGGCGGTCTCAAGCGCGGTCAGAACACCATCACCTACACCATCCGCACGGACAAGGGCAAAGCTCACCCCGCCATGGCCATCGGCCTCTTTGTCATGCCTGAGACACAAGGCAATCACCCCGTCTGCGTGTTCGACCACATTCTCGATGAGACGGATACCGCCCAAGGCGGTTCCTTCACCTTCACCATCGACAACAAGCTCATCGGCTCCATGAACCCCAACTTCCGCGGCGAGGCTCCCCAGCCCTTCCATGCTGTGCCCCTCAAGCCCAAGAAGTGAGGCCACGGACCTCGACAAATGAGAATTTGTAGATTTACTATGTACTAGGTACTATGTACTATTTTTGAATAGAGTGCGGCGGCAGCCGCCGAACTTGATAAATAGTACCTAGTACATAGTACCTAGTAAATCCCGACAAATCCTCATTTGCCTCCCCCTACAGTCCCTTGCGGGCGCCGAACCAGGAAAAGCAGCCCACAACCAGCAGGAGAAGGCAAAAGCCCGCGGAAAGCACCTTGCGGGCAAGCAGTTCATCCACAGAGAGCAGGCAGGCATGTGCCGCGCCGAGCAGGAGCAGCCCCAGCAGCAGGGCAATGATGGCGGTTTTATTAGCCTTCCACATAGCAATCAAAAAAAGAGGGGCGCAAAGCGCCTTGCGCGCTCTGCGCCCCTTCAGATAAAACCCTTACAGGGAGGCGTCTTTAGTAGTTGACGGCCTCGATGCGGAAGTAGGACTGCGGGTGCACGCAGACGGGGCACACCTTGGGAGCCTTGGGGCCCACCACAATGTGGCCGCAGTTGGAGCACTGCCAGATGCAATCGCCGTCGCGGGAGAACACGAGGTCACCCTCGATGTTGGAGAGGAGCTTCAGGTAGCGCTCCTCGTGGTGCTTCTCAATGGCACCCACGCTCTCGAAGAGGTTGGCAATGTGGTCAAAGCCCTCGGCGCGAGCTTCCTCGGCAAAGGTCTTGTACATGTCGGTCCACTCATAATTCTCACCGCCGGCAGCAGCCTTAAGGTTCTCCGTGGTGGTGGGGATTTCGCCGCCGTGCAGGAGCTTGAACCAAATCTTGGCGTGCTCCTTCTCGTTGCGAGCCGTCTCCTCGAAAAGCTCACCAATCTGGACGTAACCGTCCTTCTTGGCCTTGGAGGCGAAGTAGAGATACTTGGTGTGAGCCTGGCTCTCGCCCGCGAACGCAGCAGCGAGGTTGGCTTCCGTCTTGGTGCCCTTCAGATCTTTCATCGTGTGTTACTTGCGTGTATGACCGAACGCCTCATGCGCCCGACGGGAGAAAGTTTAGACTAAATCCAAGAAAAAGGCAAGGCAAAAAAAGCGCGTGCTATGGTTGATTGCGTAATGAGACAAATGAGAATTTGTCGGGATTTACTAGGTACTATGTACTAGGTACTAT
>JAKSOV010000043.1 GCA_024405415.1 Akkermansia sp. | reverse complement strand
CACTCTATTCAAAAATAGTACATAGTACCTAGTACCTAGTAAATCTACAAATCCCTCATTTGTCTGTCCCCCCTCCCCCCCCCTGCTGTTCGGCATGTAAAAGCCCCGCTGAGCAAAGCTCAGCGGGGCGAAAAGATGCGGCGTTTAATCGCTCATCAGCGAATCTTGGCGCTCGGCAGCGCCTTAGCCATCTTGTTGAGGATGCGCTCAATCGTGGCCTGCTCCTGAGCGGTGATGCAGCTGCGGAGCTTCTGCACGGCAGCGAGGCGGCCGGCCTCCACCTTCTCGGCGTTTTGGGCGCTCTCTTCCGTCAGCTCCACCAACACGGAGCGGCGGTCTTCCTTGGAAGGGTGGCGGACAATCAGCCCCTGGCGCGCCATGGCGTCAGCCATGTGGGTGGCGGCAGAGGGGGTCATGTGCATCAGATGCGCCAGGGAAGACATGGGCATGCCCTCGGGGTGTTCGCGCGTGTAGCGGCGCACGGCGCCGAAGGCGGAGCATACGCGGCGGCTGCGCTTCTGCTGGCGGTTGAGTTCTTCTGCATTCAGAGCATCGAAACCCGCTTGTTGGACATACTCCGTCATTTCTTCCAGCATGTCGAAGATGGCGAGCAAGGGACGTGGAGATTCGGTGTTGTTCATGAGGTGGGGCGGAAACTAACACAGGCCGGGCTTCTTGTCAAGTGTTTAGCGAGAAAAATTCAAAAATTGAATCTTGCAACAACGATGCCTGGAGGCTCGAATTCGCTTTTGATTAGTATTCAACGCCTTGGGAATTTCGAGGAATTCCTGAAAGCTGTAAGAAAACCCCCGAAAATCGCCCTGCGATGATGCTGACGCCACGCGAGTGCTGAAATATTGAAAAGCGCAACAAAACGTCTTGATTTTTTTGTTAACGAGAGTACAATCATGCCCGGAACGATGAAAAACATTACTCGCTACGATGGAGGGCAGGGTCCTAAAAAGGGATTCTGCGGGTGGCGTCTTTGCCTGACGCGCAGGAAAGAGGTCTTTGTCCGTTACTTTACGGACAAGGAGTACGGCAGCGATAAGCTCTCCCTGGAGGCTGCCCTCAAAATGCGCGCCGAGATGCTGGAGGAGCTGGCCGCCGGAGCGAAGAGCCCGGCAGAGATTTTCGCGGCTCATCGCAAAGTCAAGGGCAACTGAGTTCGCCGAACCCGCGGGGATATGCGTGTCCCCGCGGGTTTTTCAGTCTATAAGGCTCAGCCTTTTATCCTCCGCACCGCAGCTGCTGCAAAGTCGGTGATTTTTTTGTTTTTACCCACGAAAAAATGCTTGCATACCTGATTTGAAATAAGCTATACTGCGGATGCAGCAGAAATCTCCGCTGACGTACATCATGAAGAAGACATTTTTTAATTCGCTGTTGAAGCGCCTGTCGCTGTTTACGCTCGCCACAGGCACCCTGTGCGCTACCACCGTTGCGCTTTCCTCCTGCGGCGGTGGCGGCGGCGGTTCGTCGATGAGCGGTCTCCGCATGGAGCTTTATTCCGGCGGTTCCTGCCAGTATATCACGCTTCAGGAGCCCATCACCAAGGGGTCCAAGACCTATCGCGGTTATTCGGCCTGGGGTGAGGAATCCAACGGTGTCTCCTGCATGGTGACTTTTGATAAAGTGGATATGGACGGTTCGGGCGAGATTAGCAGCCTCGATTTCCGCATGAGTTTCAATCCCGGTTACGAAGTGACTGAGACGGACGGCTTTAAGGCGTGGTGGGGTATCGGTCTGTCGTACGACGGTATCTCCATGCGCGGTATGCCTCAGTACCAGGTTACCTGCACCCCCGGCAGCGGCACCCACGGTGTGCGCGAGGGTAAGTTCACGGTGGTGGATGATGAGACCTTTGACTTCGAGGTCACTTGGCCGAACGGCGGCAGCGGTTCCATGCGTAATGACGGGACGGAAAACCCGACGGGCTGGGTTCCCCCGCATGACGGCATCGCCATTATCAGCCACAGCTGAACGAGCTTAGCAAAAAGGCTGCCTTCCGCAAGGAAGGCAGCCTTTTTTGTTGTTCTGTCTTTGTGTAAAAAACAGAGGGGAAGGGTTGATTACTTCGACACGTTGAAGCGGAACTCGACGACGTCGCCGTCTTTGACAACGTAGTCCTTGCCCTCGATGCGGAGCTTGGCCTGCTCCTTGGCCTTGGCCAGGGTGCCGCAGGCCACGAGGTCTTCATACGCCACCACCTGAGCGGCGATGAAGCCGCGCTCGAAATCCGTGTGGATGACGCCCGCCGCCTGCGGCGCCTTGGCGCCCGCGGGGATGGTCCAGGCCTTCGTCTCCTTCACGCCTGTGGTGAGGTAGGTGCGCAGCCCCAGCAGGTGGTACACGGCGCGGATGAGGTCGCTCACGCCGCTGTCCGCCACGCCGATATCGTTGAGGTAGTCCTTCGCTTCTGCGGGGTCCAGCTCGGAGAGCTCTTCCTCAATGCGGGCGGAGATGACGATAGCCTCGGCATTGTGGTGGTCGGCTACATACTTGCGCACGGCGGAGACATAGGGGTGAGCATCGGGGTTCGCCAGCGCTTCAGCCAGCTCATCCTCGCTCACGTTGCAGGCAAAAATGCTCTTCTTGGAGGAGAGCAGGTAAAAACTCTTGAGCAGCTTCTGCTCGTCATCGGAGAGCTCCAACGTGTTGGCAGGGTTGCCTGCATCCAGATGGGGGATGAGCTTCTCCATGAGTGCGACCTCTGCCTTGGCCTCCTTGTCGCCGCCGCGGGCCTTCTTGATGCGGCTCTCCATGCGCTTCTGCATGGCGCCGAGGTCCGCGAGAATCAGTTCATCGTTGATGATTTCGATATCGCGCACGGGGTCCACGGAGCCGAGCTCGTGGATGATGTCATCATTCTCAAAGCAACGAACGACCTGCACGATGGCGTCCGTCTCACGGATGTTGGAGAGGAACTTGTTGCCCAGGCCCGCGCCCTCGGATGCACCCTTCACCAAGCCCGCAATGTCCACGAACTCAATGGCGGCGGGCACCACGCGCTCGCTCTTGCTCATCTCGGCCAGCACGGCCAGGCGCGCATCCGGCACCTCCACCATGCCCACGTTGGGGTCGATGGTGCAGAAGGGATAGTTAGCCGCCTCCGCCTTGCGGGAGCGGGTGACTGCATTGAAAAGGGTGGATTTACCCACATTCGGAAGTCCAACAATACCGGCCTGTAGCATAACGGGCGGTATTATACACGCATCGGCGCGGAAATGAAAGCGCAAAGTGGAGAGGAGAAATTGAGATTGGTGATTTAGGATTTGAGATTTTTGATTTGGAAAGTTAGGCGCGCTAATTCTCTAAATCACAAATCAAAAATCACATATTTCTTATCACAAATCCGACATCTCATATCCCCATCTCGCCCAACACGTCGCCCACGTGGGCGTAGGTCTCGTAGCCTTCGGCCGTGTTGGTGAGCAGGTCGGGCGCGATGGTGACGCGCCCCGGCTCAAAGAGGGTGATGACGGTGGAGCCGCCGAAGGCGAAGTAGCCTTGTTCCTCGCCCTTGGCTACAGCCTTGCCGGGCGTGTAGGTTTGGCAGATAGCGCCCACACCTGTGGCCCCCACGGCCACGGAGAGCACATCGCCCAGCTGCTCCGTATGCAGCACGGTCAGCTCGCGCTTGTTCGTCCACAGCCAGCTGAGGCGGCGGCGCAGGCAGTAGGGCGAGACGCTGGCCAGCGGGCCGGGGATGCGGCGCGGGGCTTCGGGCGTGCCGGCGGCGGTGAAGTGGTAGCGGTGGTAGTCCACGGGGCAGAGGCGGGAGAGCAGCACGGCGCCGTGCGCATACTTGGCGGCCAGGTCCTCGCTGCCGAGCAGGGCGGCCAGGTCAAAGCTCTGGCCCTTGATGAAAACGCGGTCGATGGCGGCGGCGTCCTGCCACGCGCTGTGGCGGCCGTCCGCGGGCAGAGCCACGGTATTGCCCGCGCAGACGGGGCGGGCGCCGGCCTTGAGCTTGCGGGTGAAGAAATCGTTAAAGCAGCTGTAATCCGCTGTGTCGGGTCGCTCGGCCTCGCTCATGTCGATGCCGTATTCCTGCACGAACTTGTCCAGCCCGCGCGCGCTGGAGGGGCGGTCCTTTTGCCACCCCATGAGGCGGGAGACAATGGCACGCTTGATGAGCACATGCAGCGCGACACGCCCGAGCGAGGTGCCGTAGATGAGGCGCATAGCGCGCTCACCCATCACTTTTTCGGTTTCGGTCTGCCCGGTGTAGCGGTTGCGGAAGACGATGTTCTCCATATCCGCTATGATACCAGATGCCGCTGCAGGAACAATAAAAAAGTGCAGTGCGGGTGCTTCGGCCTGAACTTAAAAAACGGTCTGACGCTTGCGTCAGACCGTTTTCCTTGCAGGGCGGTGCCGGCCGCCCGAATCTTTCATTTGTAAATCTTTTTACCACAGCCACTTGCGGTTCTTGCGTGCTTCTTCGCGGGCCTTTTCTTCGGCAGCCTTCTGCTCGGCAAGCTTGCGGGCCTGCTCCTCCTCAACGTCCTTCTGCGCGCGCTTGGCGATTTCGTCCGCGCCGGGGTAGGAGGCCTCGGGGGCATCGGCAATGGTGACGGGCTGGCCGACCTTCGTCAGCTCAAAGAGGCGCACGGCAATGACATTGGGCGTGCGGATGCAGCCGTGGGAGAGGCGCTTGCCGGCCTTCACCTTGCCCGTGTGCATGCCCACACCGTCGCCGGTAAGGCGCATCCAGTTAGGCATGGGGGAGCCGACGAACTTGCCGCCCTCGGGAATTTCCTCCACGAAGACATCGGCGTTGCTGTTGATG
The DNA here is from genome assembly GCA_024405415.1 of Akkermansia sp. Taxonomy (GTDB): domain Bacteria; phylum Verrucomicrobiota; class Verrucomicrobiia; order Verrucomicrobiales; family Akkermansiaceae; genus Akkermansia. Next base: position 11,843 of record JAKSOV010000043.1, on the reverse strand, counting down.
CATTTGCCCTCCGCATTGTAGAGATGACCGTAACGGTTGGAGGCGTGATCCTTCTCCTTCTCCACGATGCGGAACTTGCCCTTGGGCGTCTCGTGACCATAGGTGCCGGTGGAGACGGGCCAGTCCATGGCCACATCGCCGTTCACGTAGAGGCGGCCGCGCTGCTGCTCGAGGCAGATGTAGATGGGTGACTTGGGTGTCACCTGCTTCACCAGCTCCTCATCCACGTAGTAGGCCATCGTGGTGGGATAGGCGGTAGTGTTGAGGATAAACTTCTCGAAGGCCGTGGGCTCCGGTTCGGGCGCGGGAGGCGGCGTGGTGGAGCAGGAGGCGAACAGCAACGTGAGCGCGGTGCTGAGGAGCAGGGAGAGGAGCGAGCGTGTTTTCATGGGGGCGTTCCTTTCAGAGGTGGGTTATTTGATGATAACGGGTGTGCCGACGGGCGTGTTATCGAAGAAAATTTTGGCCATTTTCTTGGGCAGGCGGATGCAGCCGTGGCTCTCGGGAGCGGAGGTTACGATGCCCTCGTGCATCCAAATGCCGGTGTTGGTGAGCTTCATGGCGTTGATCATGGGCGCGCCCTTGTAGATGCCGCCTGCGGGCATGGGCTGTCCGGCCGTGTAGTCGGCGATGAGGGTGTTACCCGCGCTGTCCACCACGCTGCCGTAGGTGGAGGACTTGTGGTCGGCGTCCTTCTCCATGACGGGGAAGGTGCCGCTGGGCGTGCCGTGACCCGCCTTGCCGGAGGAAACAGCGCTTTGGCCCACCTGACGCCCGCCGATGTAATACTTCGCCACCTGCATCTGCGTATCCACTACGATGAGGTGGTCTCCTGTGACGCCTGCGGGGACATCCCAATAGCCGCTGGCCACAGCCTCCGTCGTGCTGACCTTGATGTTGGGGCGGGCAAAGGCATAGCCGCGACCCAGCTCCTGCATCTTGGCCGGCGAGTTGTCGGGGGAACAGGAGCAAAGCAGGGCCGCCGAGGCGACGAGCATCACAAAAAAACGTTTCATGTTGAGTTTGCAGGGGAAATCAACCGCGTCTCGGGGACGCGGTGCGCGCGTGTTATGCACGCAATTGATGAAAAAGTCAAGGAAAATGTACGACGTGCGATGTACGATGTACGATTTGAAAAGGGGTGCGGCGGTTGCCGCATGCCTTTTGTGAAAAACGCCTTTACTCGCTTTGCGAGAAGGAGAACTGTTTGAGCCCGCTCGGCAGGGTTTCCTTGGGGCGACCGAACTCCGCCATGGCGGAGGAGGCGATGAGAGCGTGCTTGTTAATCAGCTCCGGGCTGTAGGAGAACATGCACTGGAAGATGTCCCAGAGCAGGGTCATTTCGTTGCGGAAGTGCTGTTGCTGGATGATGAAGCTGCGGAAGCCCGCTTCATACAGCGCCTGTGTTTCCGCGCGGGAAAGGTTGCAGGTGTCGCGGCGTTGCAGGGTCTCGGCCAGATGGCGCGTTTCGCCCACGCGGTTGTGCAAATCGGCGCGGCGGCTCATCAGCTCCGCATCGTAGGGGGAGACGCGCATGGCTGCAAGCAGCTGCAGCAGCTCGCGGCGCAGGGGGTGGTTGCGCGGCGTCGGGTCATTGAGCACAATGTCAAAGCGCGCCGGCTGTTTAAGCTCCTTCCAAATGGAGGGTTTGCCGCCATCCGCGGGGTGCAGCGCAACGCGCGTATACTGCTCGGCCAGGCGGTTGTAGAGCGCGGCTGTGCGGCGCTGCGTCTCGGCGATGAGTCGGTTGTAGTGGCAGCTCACCTTCATCTGCGGGCAGATTTCGCGGATTTTGGCGGCCAGCGCATCGCTTGCCACGCAAACGCTGTTTTTGCGGATGCGGTCGCGCTCGTAGAGCGTGCGTACCAGCAGAGCGCCGTAGGGGTCTTCCAGCTGTTCCGGCGTCAGGTACGGGTTATCAAACACCAGTGTGACACCGATGCCCAGCTGCGCGTAAGCCTCCAGCATGTCGCAGAACTTGTTCAGCGGGACGGGGCGGCGTTGCACGTAGTAGTCGAGGTTCCACAGGCAGGGCGGCACACCGGCCACCGTGTCGATGCATCGCACGCCGAGCGAGGTCGCCAAGAACTTGGCAAACGCCAGCAGGGCCGTGTCGTAGCGGAAGGCGCCGCCCACCGTCCATACCGCCTCGGGCACGTAGTCGGCGGTGACGACGGAGAGTTTTTGCAGGGCTTCCTCCTGCGAGATGGTTTCGGTCTCACTCATGATTCAGGCGGCGTGATGGATTCCCAGAAATACTGGCCGAGGGCATGCAGCGCGTTCTCCGTGGGGGCATCATTGCGGAGCACGAGGCGCAGCAAATCGAAGAGAATAGACGAGCCGTTGGCGTGGCCGCGGCCCTGCACCTTGAAGTGGCGGAAGCCCATCTCGCGCAGGTGGGCGATTTCGGGCGTGTTGAGGGCGAGCACGCTGCGCTTCTCGTCCGTGAGCAGGGTGTAGAGGCTCTGGCAGCCGTTGGTGGATTGGCGCTCGGAGAAGTCCGAGGCGTCGTACCCGAAGAAATCCTTGGCTGTGTGGGAGAGCGTGGTGTAGTGCAGCGGGCGCAGCGGGCAGTTGCGGATGCAGTATTCGTTGACCAGCAGGATGTAGCGCTCCTTGTCCTCGAGCTTTTCCAACAGGTTGTCGTTGAGCACGTCATCGGGGTGCACCATCACCTCATCGTACTGCTCCGCCAGTTCGCGGTATTTGTCAATCCTGCCCTTACCGCCGCCGTTGGTGATTTTCAGGATGGAGGAGACGAGCTTCAGCTGCGGGTACTCGCGGCGCAGGTGCTCGCGTAGCACGTCCGAGGCGAGGATAACCGAGTTGCGCCCCGTGGGGTTGTGGCGGGAGAAGAAGACACACATGGCGTTGCCCAGCGGGCTCTTCATGTCGCTCTCGCCGAGCAGGAGATTCGTGAAGGTGAGGTAGACGGCAATCTTACGCTGCTCATAGGCCAGCCCCGCCGCGCGGATTTCCTCCGCATCGCGGATGAGGTGTTTGAGCACGCGGCCGCTGTTCCAGGGGTCCAGCGGGGCGCCGTGAACAATGTGGAACGGCTCCACCCCGAGCGCCGCTTGGCAGAAATCGAAGAAGGAGGTCAGCTCGCGGTCGTTGACAAAAGCGCCGGAGACATCCCACACGGCGTCCGCCCAATGGGGGTTGAGAAAGGGGGATATGTCTGCCATGGCTCGGAGAAGGCAGGGTGTGGGGAAGGTGATTAACCGCGGGCCTTCAGCGCGGCGCTGATGGGCTCCATGGCCGCGATGATGCGGTCGTTGATGTTGTTCTTGCACATGGCCTCCGCCATGCGAATGGCGTTGAGGATGGCGGTGCCGTTGGCAGAGCCGTGGGCGATGATGGACACGCCGTTGACACCCATGAGGGGGTTGCCGCCGATGGCATCCGGGTTCATGCGCGCGGAGAGTTTTTTGAACACGGGGCCCTTCATGAGCAGGGCTCCCAGCATAGCGACGGCGCTCTCTTTGATGTGCTGCTTGAGTGTGTGAGAGAAGAACTTGGCCGTGGCCTCCACGCTCTTGAGCAGAATGTTGCCCGTAAAGCCGTCCGTGAGCGCTACGTCCAGCTCCGTTTCAAAAATGTCGTGGCCCTCGCAGTTGCCGATAAAGTTGAAGGGGAAGAGACCTTCCTTATCCAGCTCGGCCATGAGCTTGTAGGTTTCCTTGGAGAACTCGCTGCCCTTGCAATCCTCGGTGCCGTTGCTCATCACGCCCACCTGCGGCTCGGGGCGCCCGTAGATGTACTTGGCCATCAGCGCGCCCATCACGGCATAGCCGACGAGGTGGCTGGGCTTGGCATCGGGGTTGGCGCCCGTGTCCGTCACCATGGTGTGACCGTGTGCGCTGGGCAGCATGGAGACGATGCCTGCGCGCTCCACACCCGGCAGCAGGCGCAGCTTGATGGTGCTGGCCGCCACGGCAGCACCCGTGTTGCCGGCGGAGAGCACGGCATCACACTCGCCGCTCTTCACCAAATCTACCGCCACGCTCATGGAGGAATGCTTTTTCTGGCGCACGGCCATAAGGCCGCTGTCCTCCATGGTCACCACCTCGGGCGCGTGGGTGATGACCACGCGCGGGTCATCGGCAATCCCGGCAGCCTCGCAAAGGGGGCGCAGCTCCTCCTCGCGACCGACAAGGTAGAGCTTTTCCAGCGTCGGGACTTCTGCCAGCGCCAGCTTAGCGCCGTCAATATTGATTTGCGGGGCGTTATCGCCGCCCATGGCATCGAGAGCGAGCTTCATGGCAAAGCAAAAAAGTGAATGTGAGAGTATACTATCAGATAGCGCTCTTGCCTGTCAATTCCAAATCAGGACAACCGCGTAGATAAAGGGAAAATAGCGGATGAGAGATGGGGAGAGTTAAGGAGGCGTTGTCGCTCATGGGACGAAGCCGTTCGCAAAACGTGTGTCGAACATGCTTTGTGCTTGAATCCTGCGGTGTATCGGTTACAATATCCGCGTTATGGCAGACCGCAACGAGACGGATCCCGTCAAAATGGAAAAAATTGTCAGTCTTTGCAAACGCAAGGGCTTTATCTTTCAGTCCGCAGAGATTTACGGCGGCCTCAACGGCTGCTGGGACTACGGTCCCCTCGGCGCGGAGCTGAAGCGTAACCTCAAGGACTACTGGTGGCGCGTGAACGTGCAGGAGCGCCCTGACATCGTGGGTATGGACGGCGCTATCCTCACGCACAACTCCGTGCTGACCGCCTCCGGCCACGTGGGCGGCTTCACCGACCCGCTGTGCGACTGTCTGCTCTCCAAGGAGCGTCTGCGCGCGGACCAGATTCCCGCCCAGAGCGGTGTGGCCTTCTGGTGGAAGGGCGCCGCGGCCAAGGACGGCAGCTGGAGCACCAAGAAGGAGTTCTCTATGTTGGTGCCCACCGCGGGTGACAAGGATGCCAAGGCCGCCCGCAAGGGGGCGCTGCAGTACTACTCCCAGATCTCCGGCAAGAATCTTCCTGCTGCGGAGATTGAGCTGGGCGAGGAGACCACGGAGGAAGTGACCGACACCGTGCGCTACAACCCCGCCAACGGCTCCCTTGTCACAGAGGCCCGCTCCTTCAACCTGATGTTCAAGACCACCATCGGTGCCGCGGCGGATGAGAACGATCCCAGCACCATCGGCTGGCTCCGCCCCGAAACGGCGCAGAGCATCTTCTGCCAGTACAAGAACATTCTGGATTCTTCCCGCATGAAGATTCCCTTCGGTATCGCGCAGATCGGCAAATCCTTCCGCAACGAGATTAACCCGCGCAACTTCACCTTCCGTTCCCGCGAGTTCGAGCAGATGGAAATTGAGTACTTCTGCAAGGAGGAGGACGGCCTTGCCCTGACGGACGAGTGGCTGGAGCGTTGCCTCGTGTTCTACGAGAACATCGGCATTCCGCGCGACAAGATTCACATCCTCGATGTGCCGGACGGCGAGCGCGCCTTCTACTCCAAGAAGACCTACGACCTCGAGTACCAGTTCCCCTTCGGCGTGCAGGAGCTGCAGGGCATCGCCTACCGCACGAACTATGACCTCGGCCGCCACGGCGAGGGCAGCGGCAAGCCCATGGAATATTTCGATGAGGCAACCCGCGAGAAGTTCATCCCCCACGTTGTTGAACCGTCCGCCGGCTGCGACCGCACGGTGCTTGCCGTGCTCTGCGAGGCCTACGATGAGGAGGAACTGGGCAAGGACGGCAAGAGCGATGTGCGTGTCGTGATGCACTTCCACCCCCGCATGGCTCCCATCAAGGCAGCTATCTTCCCCCTGCTCAAGAAGAACGAGGAACAGGTGCGCATTGCCCACGAGATTGAGGCGCAGCTGCGTCCCTTCATGAACGTGTTCTACGATGAGGGCGGTGCCGTCGGCCGCCGCTATCGCCGTATGGACGAGGTCGGCACGCCCTTCTGCATTACCGTGGATTTCGGCACCCTCGGCGAAGAGGGCGAGGAGAACAAGGGCACCGTCACCATCCGCCACCGCGACTCCATGGAACAGGAGCGCGTGAAGATTGACGAGGTGCTGACGTGGTTGCTCAAGCGCATCCACTGATGAAGATGTACAAAGTACGAAGTACAATGTACAAATCAAAAAATTAGGCGGCTGCGCCGCATGATAACGAGAGCGGTCTGACGCGGGGCGTCAGACCGCTCTTTCTTTATACGCGCGCGTGCGCGCGAGGCAGGTGTTCACTTGGGGCGCGGAACTCGATTTTCATGCCGATTTAATTAATTTTTCTTAAAAATATGTCATGTTGCAGATTTTTTCTGCCCGCAGGCGGGCAGGGAGGGCAGGGGAGGGGCGAAGCGGAAAGTGCAAAAAAAAGTTGAAAAAATCCGCAAAATTCCTAAGAAAAGGCTTGCAATATAGGGGAAAAACGCTATAATGTGCGCCCCGCAAGGAGTGTAGAGATACGCTCCGCGATAAGGATTTTATCGGGTCCGCCGCCGGAGAAACGGTCGGTTTCCTCTAGGGAGAGGGAACTTGCTGAATCTGCGCAAGGGCCTGAAAAACAACAAACTAGAAGGAAACATGCCGACCATTAATCAGCTCGTCCGCAAGGGACGTATCGTACCGGAAGAGAAGTCGAAGTCTCGCGCTCTTCATAGCTGCCCCCAGCGCCGCGGTGTCTGCCTGCAGGTGATGACCCGTACGCCCAAGAAGCCCAACTCCGCTCTTCGTAAGGTTGCCAAAGTTCGCCTTACCAACGGCGAAGAAGTGATCGCCTACATCGGCGGTGAAGGCCACAACCTGCAGGAGCACTCCATCGTGCTTGTGCGTGGTGGCCGTGTGAAGGACCTTCCCGGTGTCCGTTACCACATTGTTCGTGGTGCCCTTGACTGCCTTGGCGTTGATAAGCGCCGCCGCGGTCGTTCGAAGTACGGTGCCAAGCGCCCCAAGGCCGGTGCCGCCGCCACTACCGGTAAGAAGAAGTAAATAACCCCTTAATTATAAAGAGTTATGTCTCGTCGCAAACGCGTTTACAAGAAGTTTGAGCACAAGGATTCCCGCTATGATTCCGTGCTCGTGGGCAAGCTCATCGGCAAGGTGATGCTCGCCGGCAAGCGCTCCCTCGCTGAGCGCATCGTCTACAAGGCCATCGACATCGCCAACGAGGGCACGGATACCGTGAGCCCCCTCGAGGTGCTGACCCGCGCCATCGAGAACGCCAAGCCCCGTGTGGAGGTGAAGAGCCGCCGCGTGGGTGGTGCTACCTACCAGGTGCCCTTGGAGGTTGCCCCCGATCGCTCCGAAGCTCTTGCCATGCGCTGGATCATCAACTACGCCCGCAACCGCAAGGGCGTTCCCATGGCCAAGGCTCTCGCCAACGAAATCAAGGAAGCTGCCGCCAATCAGGGCGCTGCTGTCCGCAAGCGCGATGATGTGCACAAGATGGCTCAGGCCAACCGTGCCTTCGCTCACTTCCGCTGGTAAGTACCCGCAGGAAGTTTTCTCGTAATCTCTGAAACCCAAAAACTTCATATTACTTAAGACTATGGCTAGTGTTAGCAGTCCCGACCGTAAGGCCCCGTTGGAGCGCTACCGTAACTTCGGTATCGCCGCTCACATCGACGGTGGCAAGACCACGCTCTCTGAACGTATCCTTTTCTACACCGGCATGATCCACAAGATCGGCGAAGTGCACGATGGCGCTGCGACGACCGACTGGATGGAACAGGAGCAGGAGCGCGGTATCACCATCACCTCCGCCGCTGTGACGACCAACTGGAAACAGCTTCACTCCGAAGGCTGCTGCAAGCTTTTCGAGAACGAGAACTTCCAGCTCAACGTTATTGATACCCCCGGGCACGTGGACTTCACCGCTGAGGTGGAGCGTTCCCTGCGCGTGCTCGACGGCGCCATCGTGGTGTTCTGTGGTGTGGCCGGCGTTCAGCCCCAGACCCAGACCGTGTGGCGCCAGGCCAACAAGTACAGCGTTCCCCGTATCTGCTTCGTCAACAAGATGGACCGCACGGGTGCCAACTTCGCCAACGTGCTCAACGACATCCGCACGAAGCTCGGCGCGAACGCTGCTCCCATTCTCATCCCCATCGGCTCCGAGGACTCCCTCCGCGGCCAGATCGACGTGGTGAACCAGAAGGCCATCATGTACGCCGACAGCGACCGTCTCGGCTCCACCTACGAAATCGTGGAGCTTGAGGGCGAGCTGAAGGAGCAGGCTGAGGAGGCTCTTGAGGACCTTAAGGGCCGCGTGGCCGACGTGGACGACGAGCTCGCCGAGCTCTTCCTCATGGAGGAGCCCATCGACGCTCCCACGCTCAAGCAGGCTATCCGCCGCGCTTGCATCGCCAACAAGTTCATCCCCGTTGCCGGTGGTTCCGCCTTCAAGAACAAGGGCGTTCAGGCCCTGCTCGACGCCGTGGTGGACTACCTGCCCTCCCCGCTCGAGGCTAAGGTCGCTACCGTGACCTCCACCATCTCCAACGGCCTTGACGAGAACGGCTACGAGACCTTCGAGACGAAGGAAATCATCCCCTCCGACGACGACAAGCCCGTCGCCCTTGCGTTCAAGCTCTGGGCCGACAAGTTCGTGGGTTCCCTCGTGTTCATCCGCGTGTACACGGGCGTTATCCGCAAGGGCGACACCGTTTACAACCCCCGCACCCGCAAGCGCGAGCGCGTCGGTCGTCTCCTCCAGATTCAGGCCAACGTCCACACGGACGTGGAAGAAGTGTTCTCCGGTGATATCGCCGCTATCGTGGGTCTGAAGAACGCCACGACGGGTGACACCCTCGCCGCCGACGACTTCGACTACACGCTCGAGCCCCCCACCTTCCCCGACACCGTGATTTCCATGGCCGTGGAACCCCTCACCAAGGGCGACCAGGAGAAGATGTCCAACGCTCTGCAGCGCCTCTCCGCTGAGGACCCCACCTTCCGCGTCAAGACCGACGAGGAAACCGGCCAGACCATCATCGCCGGCATGGGTGAGCTTCACCTCGACATCATCGTGGACCGCCTGAAGCGCGAGTTCAAGGTGGAAGCCAACACCGGTAAGCCCCAGATTGCCTACCGCGAAACCATCACCAAGTCCGCCGATCGCGTGCAGGGCAAGCTCGTCAAGCAGTCCGGTGGTCGCGGTCAGTACGGTGACGTGGTCATCGCCATGCGCCCCGGTGAGCGCGGCACGGGCCTCAAGATTGCCAACAAGATTGTCGGTGGTGCCATTCCCAAGGAGTACATGAACGCCGTGTACGCCGGCCTCAACGAGGCTATGAACTCCGGCTCCGTGGCCGGTTACCCCGTGGAAGACGTTGAAGTGGACGTCATCGACGGCTCCTACCACGAAGTGGACTCCAACGAAAACGCCTTCAAGATGGCGGCTATCTTCGCGATGAAGAACGCCTTTGCCAAGTGCGGCCCCGTGCTGCTCGAGCCCATCATGAGCGTGGAAGTCTCCACCCCCGCCGAGAACCAGGGCGATATCATGGGCGACCTCAACCGCCGCCGCGCTCAGGTCAACAACATGGAGCACAAGGGTGCTGAGTGTATCCTCACCGCCGCTGTGCCGCTGGCCGAGATGTTCGGTTACTCCACCGACATCCGTACCCTCTCCAAGGGTCTGGCCTCCTACTCCATGGAACCCTCTCACTTCGAACAAGTTCCCCCGAACCTGGTCGCTCAGATCGTCAAGGCTCGCGGTGGCAACAAATAACCAACCACAATATTAACCCTAAACATAACCGCACGTTCATGCAAAGTCCCAAAATCCGCATCCGTCTCCGTGCATTTGACAGCCGCGCTATCGACCGCTCCGCTTCGGAAATCGTCGAGACCGCGAAGCGTACAGGTGCAAAAGTTGCCGGTCCGATTCCTTTGCCGACTCGTATCGAGAAGTTCTCTGTGAACCGCTCGGTCCATGTTAACAAGAAATCTGCCGACCAGTTTGAAATCCGTACCCACAAGCGCCTGCTCGATATCGTCGAGCCGACCTCCCGCACGGTGGAAGAGCTCAAGAAGCTCAACCTGCCTGCCGGTGTGGACATCACGATCAAGATCTGATTCCCGCCCCACGGATACTCATTACAAACCCTAACACAGAATTTCTAAGAACATGTCTTTAGGACTTATTGGTAAGAAGGTTGGTATGACCCGCGTCTTCAACAAGGAGACCGGCGCCATGATTCCCGTCACCGTCATCGACGTGACCGGCAACACTTACGGCCAGATCAAGACCGCTGACAAGGACGGCTACACCGCCATTCAGGTGGCGTTTGACGCCCAGAAGGAGAGCCGCCTCTCCAAGCCCGTCGCCGGTCACTTCAAGAAGCTCGGTATCGCCCCCGCCAAGCTCCTCAAGGAGTTCCGCGTGGATGCCGCCGAACTGCCCGCCGAGGGCGCTGAGCATCCCGGTGCTTCCCTCTTCGAGGAAGGCGCTTGGGTGGACGTCATCGGCACTTCCAAGGGTAAGGGCTTCCAGGGCGTTATGCGTCGTCATAACTTCCATGGCTCCCCCGCCGCCCACGGTTCCATGATGCACCGCCGCACCGGCGGCGTCGGCGCCTGCGCCACGCCCTCCCGCGTGTGGAAGGGGCAGAAGATGCCCGGCCACATGGGTGCCGAGCGCAAGACCGTGCAGAACCTGAAGGTCGTTCAGGTGCGCAAGGATGACAACGTGATTCTCGTTTCCGGCCCCGTCCCCGGTGCCAAGGGTTCCTACGTTGTGATTCGCGCTGCGAAGAAGAAGAACGGTAAATAAAAACGAACTAGGAAAACCTATCTATGTCCGCTACTGAATACACAATCGAAGCTGCCACCGCCGCCGGTATCGTGACGGTGGGTGCTGAGAAGGGCTCCCAGGCCGTGCATGACCTGGTGACCGCCTACCGCGCTAACCGCCGTACGGGCTCCGCCAACACGAAGACCCGCGCCGAGGTTGCCGGTAACAACAAGAAAATCTATCGCCAGAAGGGCACGGGTAACGCTCGTCACGGCGACCACCAGTCCCCCATCTTCGTGGGTGGTGGCGTTGTGTTCGGCCCCCGTCCTCACGACTTCTCCAAGAAGGTGAACAAGTCCACCCGCAAGCTGGCCCTGCGCCGCGTGCTCGGTGACATCATCTCCGGTGGTAAGGTCGTTACCGTTCCCACCTTCGCTGTCGCCGACGGCAAGACGAAGTCCTTCGTCTCCGCTGTGGCCGAGATGGCCGAGGGCAAGAAGATCCTCATCATCTCCGAATCCTTTGACGAGATGACCAAGCGTGCCGGCCGCAACGTCGCCGACGTGCTCCTCATGTCCGCCGCCGAGGTGAACGTGGAGCAGCTCCTGGACGCCAAGAAGGTCATCATCGTTGAATCCGCTCTGGAAACCATCGCCAACCGCACCAAGTAATCATGAACGACATCTACGACGTTATCAAGAAGCCGCGCGTTTCCGAAAAGGCCGCTGTTATGCACGAGGCCGACGGCGTGCTGACGCTTGAAGTGGCGGTCAAGGCCACGAAGATCGAAATCAAGCAGGCTGTGGAGAAGGCCTTCGGCAAGAAGGTCGCCTCCGTCCGCACCGCCAACTACGACGGCAAGGCCCGCCGCACGCGCACCAAGGACGCCGGCACCGCCCCCGCTTGGAAGAAGGCGTATGTGCGCCTCGCCGCCGGTGAGTCTCTGGATCTTGTCTAACCCTTAAGAAGAAAGTAAGCTATCATGTCCCTCAAGTCATTTAAGCCTACCACTCCGTCCAACCGCTACAAGATTCTGCCCTCCTTCGAGGAAATCACCAAGAGCAAGCCCGAGAAGAGCCTTCTTGAGCCCATTCGCAAGAGCGGTGGCCGCAACAACAACGGCCGCATCACCACCCGCCACATCGGCG
>JAKSOV010000042.1 GCA_024405415.1 Akkermansia sp. | reverse complement strand
AAATAGTACCTAGTACATAGTACCTAGTAAATCCCGACAAATCCTCATTTGTCGTGCCGCTGTTCACCCCAGTCTCCCCTCAAAATCCGCGTAATCGAAGCGGCGCACGGTCTCGATGCGCCCGCTCGCGTGCAGCAGCGCGATATCGGGGTGGGGGACACCGTTGAAATGCGTGGTCTTCACCATCGTGTAGTGGCTCATGTCGTCCAACACCAGTGTATCGCCGATTTCCAGAGGGGTGTCGAATGAATAATCGCCGATAACATCGCCCGCAAGACAGGTCGGCGCTCCGAGGCGGTAGGTGTGAGCCTTCTCTCCGGCCTCGCCCGCGGCGCAGTAGCGCTCGCCCGCCAACTGCGCGGCAGGGAAGGTGATGGCGGAAATCTCCCCCGCGGGGGCTGCGCTGTCGGGCACGACGGCGAACACATCGGGGCGGTAAGGCATCTCCAGCACATCGGGCATGTGCGCGCTGGCGCTCACATCCAAAATCGCATGGCGGTAGCCCAGCGAATCAAAAATATCAAGCACACGGGCGCGCAGCACGCCCGTGTGAATCGCCCAAGCCTCGCCCGGCTCAAGGAACACCTCGACATGATACATAGCGCGGATTTCCCGCAGCAGGGAGATGAGCGCAGCGCGGTCGTAGTCCGGCTTAGTAATCCAGTGCCCGCCGCCGAGGTTGAGGTAAGTGATGCGCGGGGAAGCAAGCAGGTCGCCGAACTGCTTTTCAAAGGCACGGAAAGTGTCTATCAGCTCCTGCGCGCCCTGCTCGCAGAGCGTGTGAAGGTGCAGCCCCGAGATGCCGCTCCAATCAGCCCCTTCCAGCTGCTCTGCGGGGATGCCGAGGCGCGAGCCCGGTACGCAGGGGTCATAGAGCGCTGTGTGGCCCGTGGAAAAGCAGGGGTTGATGCGCAGGCCGAATTGCAGCTCGCCGCGCTGTGCGCGGGGGTGCGCCAAGCACCGCTCGCGGAAATGCCCCCATTGGGAAAGGCTGTTGAAATCGATGTGGTGGGCAAAAGTCAGCAGCTCTTCCAGCTCCGCATCGCGGTAAGCAGGGGAATAGACCGCCACATGTTTGCCCATGTGACGGGCAGCGAGACGCGCCTCATACAGCCCGCTGGCGCAGCAGCCCGCAGCATAGGGGCGCAGGATTGCCATGCAGGAGGTCGCGGAAAAAGCCTTCAGCGCCAGCAGGATGTGCGCGCCGCTCGCCTCGGCCACATCGGCCAACTGGCGGGCATTGCGCTCCAGCGCTGCTGTCGAAATCAGAAACGATGCCATGCGGATAAAAGCTGATAAAAAGTAAGGCGGGGAATCACGCTCGGCGTGTCCTCCCCGCCCCCGCGGCTTCAGCCGCGCACACTTTGATTTGTCATTTTACTTGCGCTTGCGGGGCGCAGGCTTGGCGGCCGGTTTGGCAGCGGGCTTGGGCGCAGCCGCAGGAGCAGCGGGGGCCTCCTTAGCTGCCTCGGCGGCAGCGGCCTTCAGCTCGGGCGTGATGGGCTCCGTCTGCGCGGTGTCCTGCTCGGCAGGCTGCTGCTCGGCGGGTTGCATGCCGGCGGCCACGGCCTGAATAGCAGGGATGAGCGCATCGTAGCAGCGCTTGGTCTCCGCCTTCACATCGAGACGGGGGCTGCTGTTGTTGAGCTGCTTGCAAATGTTGGCAGCCGTTACCCAAGCGGTCAGCGCCTCCTTGGCGCGACCGGCGGCGTTGTCCAGGTTGCCGAGGGCGGTGAGCAGCTTCACATACGAGATAGACATGGAGGAAGAAAGCACCTTGAGACGCGTGGCGGCCTCCTGACCCTTCATGTAGGTCGTGCGGGCCTCCTCGGGATCATCCGCAGCGCGCTGGCAATCGCCGAGGCAGCGGATGCAGTCGAGGTAATCCGTCGCGCAGCGGGAGAGCGCAGGATCCACCTCGCCCTGCTTGGGCTCGGCATCCTCCGCAGGGGCAAGGGCCTCAAACTGCGCCGAGGCCGTCGCCAGAGCGGCTTCGTAGTGGGGAAGAGCGTCCGCCACCTTGCGCTGAGCCAGCAGACAGGCGCCGAGCCCGCTCTCGATGTCGCTCAGACAGCGCTGCCCGTCCGCGCTGCTGCGGATATCCTCGGGCAGAGCGTTAAACTCGTTCATCGCGCGGGTGTAAGCGTCGAAGCCCTTCTGGAAAGAGCTGAGATCGCGCAGCGTGTCGGCAATCTGCAAAGCGAGGCGCGTGCGTTCCATGGAGCCCTCAGCGCCCTTGGCCAGCTCGGTGTAATAAGCCTCCATGCGCTCCAGCAGCACCTTCACCTCCTCGTTCAGCTCGGGGAACACAGAGGGGTCGGTCACCTTCTGCGCCAGCTCATAGAGAGCCTCGTTAAACAGCGCCTCGCGGGCCTGCGCCAGCGTATCGGCGGCACTCTCCTCGGGAGCGGGTGCGGGAGCGGCTGCCGGTTCTTCGGGCTTGGGCTGCTCTTCCTCCTTATCGTTGCAGGAGTTGAGAGCGAACAGGGAGAGAACGCTCAGTGCGGTCATGCTCAACACGGAAGCGCGGGAAAAGGGAGTATGAATCTTCATATAGCCCTATTGTGGACGTCTCTTCGGGCCGCGTCAAGCTCATTCTTGCGCGCATGACTCTCTACTCGCACAAATATTTTCATTTTTTTGTTGAAAATGCAAGATTTTGCTTGTCTTTCGCCCTGCGGATTAGCTAGAATGAAGAACACCGAGATATCATGAAACATTTCCCCCTCTTCAAGCATCTGGCTCTCGCTTGCAGCCTTGCTGCCGGCGCCGCTGTCGTCTCCTCCTGCACGAGCACGCCCCTGCCCCAGACCCGCGCGCAGCAGCTGGCCGCCTCTACTGCGACCGTCTTCAGCTACAATGACTCCAACTCTGCTGCCACCCGCGTGTGCAATGAGGCCGGCCCCCTCCCCGAAACGGCTGCCCGTGCCCTGCAGATGTGGCTGAATGAGTCCACCGTGAAGCCCTTCTCCTATGCCTACCCGCAGTACTTCGTGAGCGTGACCTGCCCCAAGACCGGCAAGCAGTCCGTCTGGGGTATCTGCTCCGACGGTCAGGGCAACCTCGTGGGCGTGCTGGTGCCCCGCAACGGCGTGGACGCTTGGGATCTCCCCTTCATCGGCAACTACAAGCTCTATGTCTGCGACACCAAGCAGCGTAAGGTGCTCTCCGACACCATCATGGAGTCCCTCTCCGATGCCGGCTATGACACCTACCGCCTCGAGGCCCGCAAGGCTTCCGGCCTGACGCAGGAGCAGTACCTCATCTCCAAGCCCCTCACCGATGCCGAGAAGGCTCGCATCGCCGAGCTGAAGGCCAAGGAGGAAGCCGCTGCCAAGGCTGCCGAGGAAGCCGCTAAGGCCGCCGAGGAGAAGAAGGATGAAGCTCCCGCTGCGGATGAGGAAGAATCCCCCGCTACGCCCGATACCGTGACGGAAGATGAGGATAGCGATGATGACGCTTCCTCCACCGATGATGCTGCTTCCTCCTCCTCCGACGACGAAGGTGATGCTGACGAGGAGGCCTCCTCTGACGATGATGATTTCTAAAGACACCGTCTGATACCAAGCTTTCCTACAAGGCGCTGCCGACTTGTCGGCAGCGCCTTTTTCGTATGCGCAGATTTTGCGCTTGCAAGCCCCTGCCGTTTGTGGTACAACAGCGCCGCGGGTTTTCCCGTACAACTGCGTGGTCTCGTGGTGTAAAGGTAGCACAAGGGATTTTGATTCCCTTTGTCTAGGTTCGAATCCTGGCGAGACTATACGTTCATCCGCTTTTTCGGTAATATCCGGGGAAGCGGATGAATGTTTTGAAAGCGTTGCAGCGCTATGCAGCCTCTGCGGTGCATTCTGCTCCATGCCGTTTTGGTACGTTTTTTTGCACAGTCCGTGGTACACCCTACCCGATTTCGCCGCTTTTGGATTGGGAAAAACGCTGATTTGTAAGTACAATGTACAAAGTACGAAGTACAAATCATTGAATAGAGTGCGGCTGCGCCGCAAGGATTGGTAACTCGTTCTGACGCAAGCGTCAGAACGAGTTTTTATCCCGCGGCGTCAGCCGCCTAATTTTTTGATTTGTACATTGTACATTGTACTTTGTACATCTCGACAAACTGCTCATTTGTCGTACTCTCACAATCGCCTTGCCTTTCCTGCCGCATTCAGGCAGAATAAAGGCGTTCTATGGATTACGCCCCCCTCATCGAGAAACGCCGCGCGCGCTTGGCGGAGCTGGAGACGCAGATTGCTGACCCCGCTCTGTTTGCTGATGCGGCGCGGGCAGGGGAGCTGATGCGCGAACACCGCCGCACGCAGGAATTGCTGCGCGACTGGGAAACGCTGCTCGCGGAGCAGCAACAGGCGGAGGACGCCCGCGCGCTGGTCTCCGCCGAGGATGAGGAGATGGCGGAGCTGGCCGCCGCTGAGCTGGCGGAGTTGGAACCCCACATCGCCGAGCTGACGGAGCGCGTACAGTACAGCCTGTTGCCGCGCGATGCCACGGAGGACCGCGATGCGCTCATTGAGCTGCGCGCGGGCACGGGCGGGGACGAAGCCGCCCTCTTTGCGGGCGACCTGTTGGGCATGTACCAGCGCTATGCCGAGCGCCGCGGTTGGAAGTTTGAGATTTTGGATGCCGCGCCGAACGACATCGGCGGCTTCAAAGAGGCGACCGTGCGCGTGAGCGGAGAAGAAGTGTTTCGCTTCCTGAAATACGAAAGCGGCGTTCACCGCGTGCAGCGCGTGCCCGCCACGGAAACGCAGGGGCGCATCCACACCTCCACAGCCACGGTGGCCGTGCTGCCCGAGGCAGAGGAGGTCGATGTTGTCATCCGCCCCGAGGATTTGCGTATCGAGACCTGCCGCAGCGGCGGCGCGGGCGGTCAGCACGTGAACCGCACGGAATCCGCCGTGCAGATTTTCCATCTGCCCACGGGCATCATGGTGCGCTGCGAGCAGGAGCGTTCCCAGCTCAAGAACCGCGAGACGGGCATGAAGATTCTCCGAGCCCGCCTCTTTGAGATGAAGCAGCGCGAGGCGCAGCAGAGCTATTCCGCCCAGCGTCGCGCCCTCATCGGCAGCGGCGGGCGCGAGGAGAAAATCCGCACCTACAATTTCCCGCAGAACCGCCTCACCGACCACCGCATCGGCTACACGGCCTACAACCTCGACATCGTGGTCACCACCGGAGCGTTGGAGGAACTCATCGCCCACATGCAGCACGCCGAGATGGCCGAGCGCATGGAGGAGCTGCAATGACGAACAAATCCACCGTGAGAGCCGGCGGCAAATGGGCATTTTGTCGGGGAGAGAACGGTTCCTTGCACGGTATAGGGCATCAAAAAGTTTCCCCGAACGCGCGTTCCTCTTGTCATAACGCGGAAAATGATACATTTCCTGCTTGCCTTTTTCTTGCGCCTATGGTATTTGCAGACAAATCCCCCTGTGGGTTAATTCTGTTTTCACCTCCCTTCCCTCCACACGACCATGGCCACCCCTAAGAAAAAGCCTGCTGCAACACCGAAAAAGGCCCCTGCGAAGCCTACCGCTGCCAAGAAGACTGCACCCAAGGCCACCGCCGCGAAACCCGCCCCTGCGAAGCCCGCCGCTAAGCCCGCGCCCGCCAAGAAGGCCGCCCCTGCGAAACCTGCTGCCAAGCCCGCGCCCGCCAAGAAAGCCGCCCCTGCGAAACCTGCTGCCAAGCCCGCGCCCGCCAAAAAGGCCGCCCCTGCGAAGCCTGCTGCCAAGCCCGCGCCCGCCAAGAAGGCCGCCCCTGCAAAGCCCGCGACCAAGCCTGCGCCGGCCCCCAAGGCAATGAAAGCCGCAGAAACGAAAAAGAGCAAAAAGACCAAGGACAGCCTCACCTCCGAGGAAAAGGCCCGCGTGAAGAAACTGCGCGAGCAGCTGTCCATCCTTAAGGCAGATAAGGAATGGCCTGCCTTCCTTGAAGAGCAGAAGGCCGCCCTGCTCCGTTTGCGAGATGAGCTGGTGCCCAGCATGCAGAACGTCACCCGCGACCACCTGCGCAGCGGTGCGTCCAACGTCTCTTCCTCCTCCGGCCAGCACATCGGCGATGCCGGCAGCGAAGCCGAAGTGCGCGACCTCACCATCCGCCTGCTGGACAAGGACCGCGAGCAGCTCTTTGAAATCGACGCCGCGCTGGAGCGCATCCGCAAAGGCGTGTACGGCATCTGCGAAATCTCGCTCGACTTCATTCCGCGAAAGCGTCTTCAGGTGCGTCCCTTCTGCCGCCTCACGGTGAAATGCCAGGAGGAATACGAGAAAAAATACGGTTCCTACGCCAACTACAGAGCCCGTCAGAGCGACCAGGTCGGCTATGCCAACCTACAAAATGACATGGAAAATGCAATTTCTCTTGACGAGGACGAAGATTAATGTATAATTTGGCCCCGCAAGTCAACATTAAGCAATTATGCCCAGAGATATCATCATCCTCGAATGCACGGAGGCTAAGGCCGAGGGTAAGACCCCGTCCCGCTACGTCACGACCCGCAACAAGAAGAGCCAGCGCACCCCCGGTCGTCTGGAGAAGGTTAAGTTCAACCCCTACTTGAAGCGTCGCACCCTGCACCGCGAGATGCGCTAACCTGCGCCTGAACCCCTACACACCGATTATACGATTATGATGGGAGAATTCCACAGCGTCGAACGCCGCATTCGTTTCCGCACCTGCAACCGTTGCATGCCCCGCCGCCGCATCGACATCCCCGCCGGCGCCGTCGACATGACCAACCCTGAGTTCCTTTCCAAGTTCACTTCCGAAACGGGTAAGATCCTGCCCCGCCGCGTCACGGGCGTTTCCGCCAAGATGCACCGCAAGATCACGCGCGAAATCCGTCGCGCCCGTGCCGTGAACCTGCTCCCCTGATTTTTTTCCTCATCGAGGAGTCCTCGACGGCATAATGTCGTTGATTGAGGGAGCTTGCAAGCCCCGCGGTTTGCAAGCTCCTCTCGTTTTTTCCCGAATGTCACTCCCTGCCCCTTGCCATGAAAGAGCTCAAGGACATGCAGAACGAACCCGATGCGCGTCGCATTTCCATCGACCGCGTCGGCGTGCGCGACATTCGTTTCCCCATTGTCATCAGTGACAAGGAGGAGCGCACCCAATCCACCGTCGCCACGGTGGCGCTCATGGTCGATTTGCCCGAACAGTACAAGGGCACGCACATGAGCCGCTTTGTGGAAGCGCTGCACGAGCACAAGCGTTATCTGGATGTCCACACCGCCGTGCGCCTGCCCTCCCGCTTGCTCACCAAGCTCAACGCGCAGCGCGCGCATGTGGAAATCGAGTTCCCCTTCTTCCGCATGAAGAAGGCCCCCGTCACCGGCAAACCCGGCATGATGGACTACGACGTGCGCTACGAAATCGATGCCGAGCGCGGCAAGGCGGGCAGCTTCACCCTCACCATTAAGGTGCCCGTCACCACCCTGTGCCCCTGTTCCAAGGCCATGAGCAAGCAGAGCGCGCACAACCAACGCGGCATCGTCACCTACTCCGTCCGCTTCTCGGGCGAGCCTGTGTGGATTGAGGACCTCATCGACCTCATCGAAGACTGCGCCAGCTGCCAACTCTACAGCCTTCTCAAGCGCCCCGATGAAAAATTCGTGACCGACCACGCCTACGAGCACCCCGTCTTTGTGGAGGACCTCGTCCGTAACGTTGCCGTGGCCACCGAGCGCTACAAAGCCTTTTCCTGGTACCGCGTGGAGGCGGAAAACTTTGAATCCATCCACAACCACAACGCCTACGCCCTCGTGGAAAGGACCCTTAACTGATGTACAAAGTACAATGTACGATGTACAAATCATGGATTTCGTGCGGCTGTCGCCGTAAAGCAAAGGAAAACGGTCTGACGTAAGCGTCAGACCGTTTTTTAATCTCGCGGCGTCTGCCGCCTGACTTCTTGATTTGTACTTTGTACATTGTACATCGTACCTTCACCTTGGTGCGTTGGTGCCGCCGATGAGGAGCACCATCTCGCCCTTGGGCGGGTGGGCTGCGAACTCTGCCGCCAGCTCAGAAGCCGTCCCGCGGTGGTAAGTCTCAAAGACCTTCGTCAGCTCGCGCGCCACACAGACGGGAGCCGCGGGGTCAATCCCGGCCAATGCCTGTATCGTCTTTTGGATGCGGAAGGGGGATTCGTAAAAAATACTGGTGTGGGAGGCCTCCACCGCCGCCTGTAACACCGCCGCCTTGCGACCGCTCTTCACCGGCAGGAAGCCGCCGAAGAAAAAGGCATCGCTCGGCATGCCGGAGCCGACCAAGGCCGTAATCACCGCCGAAGGGCCGGGCAGCACCGTGAAAGGCACCTCGCGCGCCTTCAGCTCCTGAATGAGGCGGTAGCCGGGATCGCTCACGCCGGGCATACCGGCATCCGTCACCACGGCAAAGCTCTCGCCCGCCAGCGCACGGGTGGCCACCTCGGGTGCGCGCTGCGCCTCGTTGTGCTCGTGCAGGCTCAGCAGAGGTTTCTTAATGCCGTAGTGCGAGAGCAGCAGCCCCGTGTTACGCGTGTCCTCACAGCAGATGCAATCCACCGTCTGCAACACCTCCAGGGCGCGGCGCGTAATATCCTCTCGGTTGCCGATGGGCAGACCGACAAAGCTGACGGGATATGTAATCACGGCGTGGTCAATTCATCGGTGATATTCTCCGCCGCACGGCGGGTGGCGGCGGAAAGCGCGCTGCTCACCGCGCTCTGCACATTGCCCGTATCGCTGAAATAGCTTCCCTGCGCTATCACCGTACGCTGCAGCACCGTCTCACCCGTGCGCCCGTTGCGGACCGCGTAGCGCACATGCACGCTGATGCCCACTTCACGGCTGAGATAGGTATCGCGGGGGTCAGTCAGCAAGGACTCTCGGCTGATTTGCATCACCTCACCGCTAAGGATGAAATCCGCCTGCGAGGATGAGGCCAAACGATACGTGCCGTCGCGCTGCATGGCATCCGCCAGCGCCGTCGTCATCATCATCCCTGCCTCCGGCTGGGTCGTGTGGTTCTCAAACATCCGCACGCAGAAGGTGTTCATCTCCTGCATGGGCGCAGGCTTGAGCCCACCCATGTGGTACAGCTCCGGCATACAGGCGGGGAACAGCAAGAGAGACACCGCAGCAGCGGCCATGGCAACGGAGCGCTTCATAAAAACGAACGGGGTGCGGGTTGAGCGGCCTTAGCGCGGGCCTGTTGCAGCAGTTTCTCCGCCTCGGCGGCCGCCTCGGGGTTGTCCTTGCGGCGGCGAATCACATCCTCAAAGCAAAAGGCGGCGGAGGCGTACTCATGCGAGCGCTCCAGATAGTAACGCCCCACCTCGAGCTCCTGTTGCACCAGCAGGCGGTTCATATTCGACGCCTGGGCCAAGGCCTTGCCTGCGTCCTTGTGGTTCGGGAAGCGCAGCGAGAACTCCTCGTAGGCCTCGCGGGCGTTCGTCAGGTTCACCAGATTGCGGTCGCCGCGCGTATGATCCTCCGCCCAGAGCTTGGCCAACATCAGCTGGGCATCGGGAGCATAGCTGCTGTCGGGGTAATTCTCCACCAAGCGGCGGTACTCCACACGCGCCTCGTCGTATTTCTCAATATCCACGAGATACTTAGCGAGAATCACAGAGGCGGTCGCGCCCATCTCATTGTACGGTGCCTTGGCAATAATCGTGCGCAGCCACTCAATCACCACCGTGGATTCCATATCCGTGTGCCACGCGCCCCACAACACGGGGGTGCGGAGCGTGCCGTTAGCCGCCGTCATTGCCAAGGTCAGCTGGCGGTTCAGAGCATCCGTGTAGCGCGGGCTCTGGGGATAGGCATCTATCAGCTTGCTGTAAGTCTTGAAGGCCTCTCGATAATCTTCCTGCGCCTCATACACCAGCCCAAGGCGGTAGCGGGCCTCTGCCGCATTGGGGGCCAGCTCGTGCATCCGCACGATTTCCTTGAGATACTTCGCCTCGCGGCTCAGATTCTTCTCAGCCTTGGCGGCATCTGCCTTCGCCATCAGCGCATCCGCCGCGGGGTCGCTGGCGCGCACCGAGCCGATGGGAGGCGGCCCGTTGAAATCATCACAGGCCGTCAGCGCCGCAGCCGCAGCGCACACGCATAAAAAAGGGGCAATTCTCATTACCCCTCCAGCTTAGCACGAAGCCGCACGCGGAGCAAGCAGAATGACGAAATCATGACAAGTCCGCATGATGGCCGAATCATGCATGTTTACACCTTTTAGCCGACTCGAAAATATTCTGCCACGCCCCGAACTGCTCATTTCCTGCTTTCTCCTTGACATTTCGCGCGCAGGGGCGCAGACTAAACGTAACAAATTCCTTTCTTACCACCATGGAACCCTACAGCATGAAGAACCCGTTCCCCGCCACCGTGCTGGGAGTCCGTCCCGTCACGAAACCCGGCAGCGCCAAGGAGACCATCCACATCGACTACTCTCTGGAAGGTTCCGGCCTGAGCTACACCACGGGTGATGCCCTCGGCGTGCTGCCGAACAACGACCCCGCCCTGGTCGATGCGCTCATCGCCGCCCTTTCCCTCGACCCCGCGGAGACGGTCACCCTGCCCGACGGTGCCACCGCCACCCTGCGCGACGCCCTCATCACCACTTACGACATCACGGGCCTCAAGAAGGGCGTGCTGACCAAGTGGAACGCCGTGGCGAACAGCGAGAAGCTGGCCGCCATCCTTGCCGACAAGGATGCGCTCAAGGATTTCTGCTGGGGCCGCGACCTGCTCGACCTTGCGGAAGACCCCGAGATGACCGCCAAGTTTGCCGATGCCGCTGCGTTCACCGCCATCCTCGGCAAGATGAATGCCCGTCTCTACTCCATCGCCAGCAGCCCCGATGCCGTGCCCGGTCAGGTGTCCCTCTGCGTGGGTGCCGTGCGCTACACGCCCAAGACGGGCACCACGCGCAAGCGCAACGGCGTGTGCTCCACCTTCATGGCCGACCGCGTGAAAGCCGGCGACAAGGTGAAGGTCTTTGTTCACAGCAACAAGAACTTCCGCCTGCCCGAGGACGGTGCCACGCCCATCATCATGGTCGGCCCCGGCACGGGTATCGCCCCCTTCCGCGCCTTCATGCAGCAGCGCGTGCACGACAACGCCACGGGCGGCATGTGGTTCTTCTTCGGCAACCCCTACAAGGCCACAGACGGCTGCTACGAGGATGAGCTGGAGACGCTGGTGAACAGCGGTAAGCTCAAGCTCTCCGTGGCATGGAGCCGCGACCAGGAGTACAAGATTTACGTCCAGCACCTCATGGAGCAGGCCGGCGAGGAAGTCTGGCAGTGGCTCGAGAAGGGTGCCGCCTTCTACATGTGCGGCGATGCCAACCGCATGGCCAAGGACGTGGAGGCCGCCCTGCTCGCCATCATCGCCAAGTACGGCAACAAGTCCGAGGAAGAGGCCGCCGCCTACCTCGCCGACATGAAGGCCGCCAAGCGCTACCAGAAAGACGTGTACTGATTTCACGCGGGTCTCGGCCCGCTTTTCACCAAGGCCGAAGGTCTGCAAAGTCCTTCGGCCTTTGCCCCCTTTCCCTATGTCCGATTCGCTTTATTCCCGCATGACGGATGCGCCGACGACGAGCTTCGATGTCTCGTTGCGCCCACCTGCGTTCAATGAGTTCTGCGGGCAGGAGAAGGTGAAGGAACGCCTGCTGCTCATGGTGCAGGCGGCGAAGATGCGCGGTGACGTGCTCGACCACGTGCTGCTCAGCGGCCCGCCCGGGCTGGGCAAGACAACGCTGGCCAACATCATCGCCAACGCCGTGGGCCACAAGCTGCACACCACCAGCGGCCCGCAGATTGAGAAGGCGGGCGATTTGGCCGGCATTCTCACCAACGTGGAAAAGGGAGACGTGCTCTTCATCGACGAGATTCACCGTCTGCACCCCGCCATCGAGGAGTACCTCTACCCCGCGATGGAGGATTTCCGCCTCGACATCATCATCGACCAAGGTCCCAACGCCCGCTCCATCCAGCTCAATCTGCCGAAGTTCACGCTGGTGGGAGCCACCACCCGCGCGGGCATGCTGACGGGGCCGTTGCGCTCCCGCTTCGGGCTGGTGAACCGCCTCGACTACTACTCCGCAGACGAGCTCTGCCAAATCCTGCACCGCTCGGCGGGCATCCTCGGCATCGACCTCGTGCGAGAGGGCGCGCTGGCCATCGCCCGCCGCAGCCGCGGCACCCCCCGTGTGGCGAACTCCCTGCTCCGCTGGGTGCGCGACTTCGCGCAGGTGAAAGCGGACGGCCGCATCACCGCCGAGGTGGCCCAGGCCGCACTGGACATGATTGACATCGACGACGACGGTCTCGATGAAATGGACAAGCGCCTACTGGAGACCATGATTGTGAAGTTCAACGGCGGTCCCGTGGGGCTCTCCTCCCTCGCCGTGGCCGTGGGCGAGGACGAGTCCACCATCGAGGACGTACACGAGCCCTTCCTCATCATGCAGGGCTACATTCGCCGCACGCCGCGCGGGCGCGAAGCCATGCCCGCCGCCTATGCCAAGCTCGGCCTCAAAACCACCCGCAGCGGCCAGGGCGAGCTGCCGCTGGAATAAATTTAGGTATTAAACCGTCTTTTTCTTCGATGAGGGCTCTACATCTGTTTCTCCTCTGCCTCCTGCCCCTGCTGATGGGCGGCTGCGTGCAGCAGCAACTGCGCGCTCAGGCACGCCACAGCCGCGTCGTGGTGCTCGACATCGGCCACTGGTACCACCCCGAGAAGGGCGGCCAGGGTGCCCGCACGCCCGATGCCCGCTACGGCGCCATCGAGGAGTGCGAGTTCTGGTACCGCTACGTCATCTACACCAAGCGCGTGATTGAACAAGCGGGCTACGAGGTGCGCATCTGTAACCGCGCAGACATACCCGCCAAGCCCGAGCTGGCCGCCGCCGCCCGCGCCGCGGACGTGCACCATGTGCAAAGCCCCATCCCCACCGCCGTCTATCGCAGCAAGCACCACCCGCAGCGCATGGCCGTCGGGATACTTTCGGCGGACTGGGGCATCGACCAAAAGCCCGCCTGCATCGTCTTCCTGCACCATAACAGCCGCACGGATGAGTGGCAGGTGGCCACCAAGGGTGCCATGTATTGCAATGCGGAGGGCGGACCGCTGGCCTTCGCCATGGCGGATGAGATGAACCGCAGCATCTTTGACCACGGCATGCCCAACCACGGCGACACCTGCGGCGTCATTCTCCGCAACGACGGCCGCCGCGGCGGCGGCGACTGGCTCAACACCTGCAACGAGAGCTATGTGCCTGCCGTCATCACGGAATCCGCCTTCCTCTCCAACCCCGAGCATGCAGCCTTCCTCGGCAAACATGCCAACGCCATTCGCTATGCCGAGGCTGTCGGTCGCGGCATCGTGAACTACCTCAACGCGCGCTGACGCGCCGACAACAGAAACCCCGGTTCGGCGCAAGCAGCGAACCGGGGTTCTGATTTCGCGGCTTCAGCCGCGCGAATATTCAATTCGTCAGTTCTCAGAGGGCGAAGGTGTCGCCGCAGGGGCACTCCGCCATGGTCCACTTGGCCTTGCCGGATTCGGCAATGTGGACGAGAGCGTGGTAGGTGTCCTCCTCATCGGCAGAGACCTTGGCGGCAATCTCAGCAGCCGTGGCGGGGGTGTCCGTCAGCGCGCCCTGCACGGAGGCAAGGAGCTTGAGGAACACGTTGGCGGCGAGCTTGCCCGCCTGCACGCCCGGCTGGTGATAGGCGTTGATGTGGATGAGGCTGGCGTAGAAGCTCACGGCACGCTCGAAGAGGGCAATCAGCTGGCCCAGCGTGTAGGCATTCACCGTGGGGATGGAGATGGTGATGCTCTTGCGGCCGCTCTCGGCCAGCGCCTTGCGGGTGCCGCGCAGGAAGCCCTGCAGGTAGTCGCCCGCCGTGAAGCCCGGTTCCACCTCCACCGTGTCAGTGGGGGCCTGACGCACCTCGATGAAGGTCACGAAGAAGTTATCCAGACCGTCGCGCAGCTGCTGCACATAGGCGTGCTGGTCGGTGGAGCCCTTGTTGCCGTACACGGAGATACCCTGGTTCACCTTGTTGCCGTCGAGGTCAAGCTCCTTGCCGAGCGATTCCATAATGAGCTGCTGGAGGTACTTGGAGAACAGCACGAGACTGTCCTTGTAGGGCAGCACCACCATGTCCTTGGCACCCTTGCCCTGCCCTGCGGCGTACCACGCAAGCGCGAGCTTCATGGAGGCGTTGTGCGCCGTGTCAGCCACGCGGGTCTTGGCGTCCATATCGGCGGCACCCTTCAGCAGGCTGTCGATGTCCACGCCCTGCAGAGAGGCGGGCACGAGACCGACCACGGAAGTCTCGGAGGTGCGGCCGCCCACCCAGTCTTCCATGGGGAAGCGCTTCACCCAACCCTCAGCCACGGCCACGGTGTCGAGCTTGGAGCCCACGCCCGTCACGGCCACCGCCTGCTTGGCGAAGGAAAGCCCCTTCTTCTCAAAGTATGCCTGCGCACAGACCATGCCGTTGCGCGTCTCGGGCGTGCCGCCGGACTTGGAGATGACAACCGCGAGCGTCTCGGTGAGAGGCAGGGAATCCAGCACGCGGTACATGCCGTCGGGGTCCGTATTGTCGAGGAAAGCCATGTGCAGGCCCTTGCCGGGCAGCGCATCCGCCACCAGCTCAGGGCCGAGGGCGGAACCGCCGATACCGATGACAAGGCAGGTCGTGTAGGGCTTGCCGTTGGGGGCAAGGATGGAGCCGCTCAGCACATCAGCAGCGAAGGCCTTGAGGTCCGCCAGAGGGCCGTCGATAGCGGCCTTGAGCGCCTTGGTGGGGGCGATAGCGCTGTTGCGCAGCCAGTAGTGGCCGACCATGCGCTTCTCATCGGGGTTGGCAATCACGCCGCTCTCGAGCGCGGCGATATCCGTGTAGGCGCGGTCGATGAGGGGCTTCATCTCCGTCAGGAACTCGTCCGTCAGGGGCAGTTTGGAGAAATCCAGAGAAATCCCCATCTCGGGGTAACGCAGAAGTTGCTGAGCGTACAATTTCATAACGGCGCGCATTATACGCCCCCGGGCGCGAACGCGCAAGCAAAAGTACGCCGACTGTCCTTGCCGCGCCATCAAAAAACACTTGCCAAAGGGCGCATTCTGCGCTACCCTTTGGCTTTCCCGTTACACACCTCAGCCAGCATCATGAAACACGTTCATTTTCTCGGCATTTGCGGCACCGCCATGGGCGCCGTCGCCTCCGCCATGGCACGTCAGGGCTATGTCGTCACCGGCACCGATGCGAACGTCTACCCGCCCATGAGCACCTTCCTGGAGGCTGAGGGCATCACCATTTACCAAGGCTACAAGCCCGAGAACATCCCCGCCGATGCGGAGCTCATCGTCATCGGCAACGCCATGAGCCGCGGCAATGCCGAGGTAGAGGCCGTGTTGGAGCGCCACCTCAACTACAAGAGCATGCCCGAAACCATGAAGGAGTTTTTCCTGCGAGGCCACCGCAACTACGTCGTCACGGGCACGCACGGCAAGACAACCACCACCTCCATGCTCGCCTGGCTCATGGAGGACAACGGGCTCAACCCCAGCTACATGATTGGCGGCATCGCCCGCAATCTGGGCCGCGGCGGTCGGTTCACGGACTCCGACTTCTGCGTGCTCGAGGGCGATGAGTACGACACCGCCTTCTTCGACAAGCGCTCCAAGTTCCTCCACTACCTGCCCGAGGCCGTCATCATCAACAACATTGAGATGGACCACGCGGACATCTACGCCAATGTGGAGGAAATCAAGCTCTCCTTCAAGCGCCTTCTGCGCGTCGTCCCCCGCAACGGCATCGTCTTCATCAATGCGGACTGCCCCAACTGCGCGGACGTGCGCGCCCACGCCGCCGAGGAGCTGCGCATGGTGCATACCGTCTCCGTCGGCATGGGAGAGAACGCGGACATCCGCATCGGCGACATCGAAATGCACCCCGAGGGCAGCAGCTTTACCCTCACGGGAGCGGCGGATACCCCCTACGCCTTCGCGGGCGAGCGCTTTACCGTCCCCATGGTGGGCGACTTCAACATCCGCAACGCGGCCATGGCCCTCTGCGCCGCACACTTTGCGGGCCTGGGCATCGAACAGATTGCAGGCTCCCTCAAAACTTTCCAAGGCGTTGCCCGCCGTCAGGAGGTGCGCGGCTGCGTGAACGGCATCACCGTGGTAGATGACTTTGCCCACCACCCCACCGCCATCAAACAGGCCATTGCCGGCCTGCGCCAGCGCTTCCCCAAGAGCCGTCTTTGGGTGCTTTTCGAGCCGCGCAGCAACACCACCATCCGCAACCTCTTCCAGAACGAACTGGCCGAAGCCCTCTCCCACGCGGACTTCCCCGTCATCTCCAAGGTGGAGAACCACAAAAAGCTCAAGCCCGAAGAGCAGTTGGACGAGGAGAAGCTCTGCGCCGACATCGCCGCCACGGGCAAGGAATGCTTCGTGGGGCAGAATGCGGACGACATCGTGGCCCACGTCGTCTCCCGTGCCCACTTCGGCGATGTGCTGCTCGTCATGAGCAACGGCGGTTTCGGCGGCATCCACAACAAGCTGCTCACCGCCCTCGCCACGCTCGCGCAATGATAGGCACAGGTGATTGGCAAATGAGGATTTGTCGGGATTTACTAGGTACTATGTACTAGGTACTATTTAT
>JAKSOV010000041.1 GCA_024405415.1 Akkermansia sp. | reverse complement strand
AAATAGTACCTAGTACATAGTACCTAGTAAATCCCGACAAATCCTCATTTGTCGTTTACATTCCCCGCCCGAACCGCTACAATAGGCCCATGTCACGTTATAACGGAGAACAGGTGTTGGTCGTGCCCCGCGAGGTGTTTGAAGCCGTGGGCGCGTTCAACGGTGTGAGCACGGAGCCTCAGAAATACCTCGCCGCCTTTTTGAAGCCCGGTGTGGCGCATTACATGGACCGCGATGAGGCCGAGAACTCCCCGCAGTTCAAGCAGCTGATTACCTACGCCATCTTCTGCCACGAGGGGCGCATCCTCGCCTACTCCCGCACCAAGAAGAGCGGCGAATCCCGCCTGCACGACAAGTGGTCGCTGGGTATCGGCGGTCACATCAACCCTATCGACGGGCTCACCGCCTCCGTGGACACGTATCTCGCGGGTATGGAGCGCGAAATCCGCGAGGAAATCACCTTCTCGGGCAACGCCAAGCAACAGCTCTACGCCCTCATTAACGACGACACGAACGAGGTCGGCTCCGTCCACCTCGGCATCGTTCACCGCTTCGATTTGGACAGCGACGAGGTGCGTGCCAACGAAAAGGCGCTCGATAACCTCGGCTTCCGCACGCTCGATGAGCTTTCGGGCGAGCTGTATGCCAAACTGGAGACCTGGTCCGCCATCTGCGTGGATGCCCTGCGCGCCGAACAGGACTGATAATAGAATAGTTTACAACCTGACAAACGATTATGGGACTTCTGGAAGATTTAGCCGCCCTTGCCATCCGCGGCCAAGTGATTGCCGCGCTGCGCGCCGATTGCCCTGCCGAGTTAAAAGACGCCCTGGAGATGCTGCTGGGCGATAGTGCCGCTATCGCCGCCATTCAAGGCTGTGTGATGCAGGCCATGAAGAGCAAGAGCACCCTGAGCGCCGCGG
This sequence comes from Akkermansia sp., assembly GCA_024405415.1. Classification (GTDB taxonomy): domain Bacteria; phylum Verrucomicrobiota; class Verrucomicrobiia; order Verrucomicrobiales; family Akkermansiaceae; genus Akkermansia. Next base: position 16,759 of record JAKSOV010000041.1, on the reverse strand, counting down.
ACATCACCGCGCTCTCCTTTGCCGCCCCCGTGCAGGAGCTGCTGGCCGCCCACCCCGCTCTCGCGGAGTATCTGGCCGCCACGGCCAACGCCAAAATGCCGCGCTGACACCCCACACGCTACTGCAATGAAACCCGTTCTGGTCATCATGGCGCCCGGCTTCGAGGAAATCGAGCTGACCGCCCCCATCGACATCCTGCGCCGCCTCGACTACGAGGTCGTCACCGCCGGGTTGGAGAGCCGCACCGTTAAAGGCGCACACGGCATCACTATGCAGGCGGACAGTCTGCTCGTAGATGCGGAAGAAAAGAACTTCGCGGCCATCGTCCTGCCGGGCGGCCCCGCCAGCTGGACACTGCGCGATACCCCGCGGGTGAAGAAACTCGTGCAGGAGTTTGCCGACGCGGGCAAGCTTGTTGCGGCTATCTGCGCGGCCCCCATTGCGCTGGAGGCCGCGGGCGTGCTCAAGGAGCACCGCGTCACCTGCTATCCCTCCGTCAAGGCGGAGCTGACCTCCGCTGCCGAGGTGAGCGGTGAGCCCGCCGTGACGGACGGCAGCCTTGTCACGGGCCGCGGCCCCGGCGCCGCTCTCGCCTTCGGCTATGCCCTTGCCGCCGCCCTCGGCACCACCGAGGAAAAGGTCGCTCAACTCAAAGCGGACATGTGCTTCTGAGGCAAGCCCCACCGAAACAGAAAACCGGTCTGACGCGTGGCGTCAGACCGGTTTCTTTTACCGCGGCGTCAGCCGCGCATTCTTTACAAATTGTAATTTGTAATTTGTAATTTGTAAATCATTTAGGCCTGGGGCTGCTGCACCTGCACGAGGCGGAGGGGCGTGCGGGCGACGAGCTCACCGTCGAGGGTGATGTCCACGCTGTAGTTGCCGCTCTTCTCGAAGCGAAGGCCCTGGAAGTTCATGATGAGGTTGCGGGTCAGGAAGGTGGCACCCTCGGGGAGAGCAACCTTCAGGTCGCCGATGATGGGCATGCGCTCCTTGTCGAGAGCCACGCCGTCCTCGTCCACGATGGCGATACCGAGCTTGTGGTCACCGGCGTCCTCGGGGGTCATGCAAAGGCGGAGAGCCAGAGCGCAGGCGGGGTGCACAACGGGGAACTGGCGGGTGAAGAGGGTGTCGAAAGCGCCCTGCACGCAGAGCTTACCCTGATAATCGGCAGCGTAGTCGCAAAGGACGGCAACTTGAGTATCCATGATAGTGTGTTTGGTATGAGTTAAAGATGAATCCCCCTGGCAGTACGCAGAGGTAACGCTCTATTACTAGCACAACGGCAAGCGGATGCAAGCGAAAAATCATGCAGCACGCGGCCGCTGACAGAGAAAGTGCAGCTTATTTCAGCACGCGGCCGATTTCGCGGTGCGCGGCCACGATGATGGGCAGCGCGGAAAAGGCGATACAAACGCCCAGTGCCGCTGCAATGAGGCGGATTTCGGGCATAATCTCCTGCAAGGTGAGCGAGTATTCATCCGTGTGGAAAAACTGGCGCACGATGATGGCCTGACAGCTCATGAACACTTGCAGGGCCGCCGCAAAAGAAAGGCCCACCAACACGGCATTCTCAACGAGGAAACTCACCACCAGCAGACCGGGGTGAATACCGAAGCTCTTCATGAGCGTGTAAATGTACTCGTTCTGGCGGTACTCCATGCCGGCCAGCGCAGTGAGCAGAATGCCGACAATGGCCACGATGCCGAGACAGAAGGTAGCGCGACACTGCGTCTGGTTACCCAGCACGACGTCCATCTCCTCCAGCAGACGTGCCGCGGAGCCCACATTGCCGCTCACGCCCTCCAGGCGGATGTAGCGGCGCAGGTAATCCTCCGCCCCAAGCAGGTCGGCGGAGCTCTCGAGACGGCGGAGGCGCAGCATGACATGCTGTGTGCTGTTGCTGCCCTCGCGGCGCATCTGCGCGGCCGTTTCGGGATGCACAATCAACGCGCCATGCTGCACCAGGCGCATGATAGGCTCCTGCTCAGGCAGGTGACGCACCATGACGGTAAACGAGCCGAAACGGGGGTGGCTCACATCTGTCGGCCCCGGCGGTAACCCGGCAGTAGGAGGGCAAAGCAGCGTCGGCGTGCCGCAGGGGGCCATGTAGGGCATCATCTGCGCACTGCGGCGGAAGTCGAAGGTGTAGACGGGAACGCTGCGGCGATCGGCAAGATTAACCACGCCGACCGTCTCCAACACCACGGAATCCACATCCAGCAGGCGCTCAAACTCCTGCGCCGTGGGCAGCGCGAGCACCTTCCCCGCCTCGGCAAAGATGTTGGCGTGTACCAAATCGCCGCCTTCGCGCACGATGCGGTCGCGGATGATTTTGGCCGATATCACATAGCTGCCCAAAAAGCACAGCGCGCAAAGCGAAAGAAAAAACACCACCAGCACGCGTGCGAGCGGGCTCGACACGCGCGATAACCAGCGGTTCACCGTATCCTTAGCGAGATACAGGATGGTCAAAATCAATGATTTCATCGGCGATGTCGAAAAGGCGGCTGTCGTGCGTGCTGATGACGCAGATGCGGCGGGCCTCGGCGCGGTCTTTGAGCACGAGCCTGCGGATAATGTCGGTATTGCTGTCGTCAAGGCCCGATGTGGGCTCGTCCAGCAGCACGGTGGGGGCATTTTTCATCAGCGTGCGCGCAAGTGCGGCGCGCTGGGCCTGACCGCCCGAGAGCTTGTCGGCGCGGCGCCCGCGCAGCTCCGTGAGGCCGAGGTCGCGCAGCAGCTCCTCGCAGCGGGGTTTCCACTCCGCCGAAGGCAGCACGGCCATCTCAGCCGCGAGGCGCAGGTTGCGCTCCACACTCATGAGCGGCAACAGGTTGATACCTTGGAACATGTAGGCCACCTCACGGCGGCAATAGCGGCGGCTCGTCACTTTGGCACCCGAGGGGGTGAAAATGCGCCCGCTGTCGGCGTGCAGATAACCGGCCAACAGCTTGAGCAGCGTTGTCTTGCCGGAGCCGGAGTACCCCTTGAGCAGCGTGACACCGGGGCGGAATGTATGCGAAAAACCGTCGATGACCTTCACCCCGCGGGTGTAGGCATAGCAGACCCGGTCACAGACTAGCTCATGGCTCATAGTTAGGGGTGTTCACGCAGGATGATGGAGCGCTCCCCCACAATAACGATGTGGTGGTGCGGGTAGAGTCGGGCAATCAGCTCCTCCCAATCGGCGCATTCGGCGGCCTCGGGTTTCATGATCAGCTCCGCCTTGTTGACGGTGATGGTGCCGGGGTCTGCATCGAACACGAGGCGGGCCTGCGCATTCGTGCCGAGCATGGAGAGCGCCGTCTCGTGCTCCTCCTTCGGCAGGCGGAAGAAGTAGACGAGCATGTCGCTGTTGCCGCCGTGCTCCACGCGGCGGTGGTCATAGGTGCCGACAAGACGCTTCCCCTCGGGCAGCGAAATCGACACGCTGAAGCGCTCCGGCGGCAGCTGCGTCAGCTCCGCACGGGCAATGCTGACGGTGATATAAAAAGCCGAATCATCGCAGACCGTGGCGAAGGGCAGCGAGGGCGTCGGGACGAACTCGAAGGGCGTCGAGCGGTCCTCGGGCAGAGAAACGTTGTATTGCAAACGCCCCGAGAAGGGCATGCGCAGCGTCAGCTTGTCGTGCGTGCGGGCAAATTCATTGCGTTTCACGCGCGGCAGGGATTCCAGGCGGCGGCGGTGCAGCGAGAGGCGCTCGTCAATGTCGCGCAGGGACTCCTGCGTGGGCGGCAGCTCATCCTCAGCGGCGGGAGATTGAGCGTAAGCACGCTCCTTGTCGCTGAGGCTGAGGTAGAACTTCACCTTGCTGCGCTGGCTCTCCAGCTTGCGAATTTCATCCTTGGTGCTCAGGGAGTCGCGCGCAATCTGCAGCTCCATCTCCTCGCGCTCCTGCTCCGTGCGCTCGCGGTTGAGCACGGCGATAACCGCCCCGCGCTCCAGGTGCTGAGACTCATCCGCCACATCGGAGAGCACGCCCGCCTCCAACATGAGAGTGGTCGCCTGCTCCGGCACGATTTTGGCGGGCAGCACGGCCACCTCAAGCGGCTCCGCAAAAGCAGCCGCTGCCGAGAGAACGAGCAACATGAGGGGCGCGCGCATAGAGGGAAAAACGAGTTACATGGGGAAACCGAGCCCGCCCGTCACCTTGCGCATCTCGGCCTCCGCCATCTGCTTGGAGCCGTTGAGCGCATCCTGCACGGCGCGCAGCACGAGGGAGGAGAGGAATTCCGCATCATCGGGGTCAATCACGGCGGGGTCAATCGCCAGCGCCGTCACCATGCCCGTGCCGTCCGCCGTCACCTTAATTTTGCCGCTCGCGGCCTCTGCCGTGAAGGTCTTTTCCGCAAGACGCGCCTGCGCATTGGCCATGTTGGCCTGCATCGCCTGCGCCTGTTTCATCAGTTTCTGGAGGTTCATAAAGCTTCCTTTCCGTAAAACCCGCGCGGCTCCGCCGCGCCTGACTTTTACTTTATAAATTATAAATCATTCATTAAGCAATCGCGCGTGGAACTCCTTTAAGGCTAATTCCACCAGCGGGTCATGGTAAAACTCCTCATCCGTCGGTTTGTGAGAGGCGGGCGCAGGGGCGGGCGCCTTCTCTTCCGCCTTGGGGGCGGGTTTCGGCGCAGGTTTGGGGGCAGCCACGGGCATCGGCAGGGGGGGCGGCGGCTCCTCCGCCACGGGCGGGGGCACCATCTCATCCGCCACGAGGCGCAGCGTGATGCGGCGGCCGCACAGCTCGGCAGCCACCTCCTGAATCAACTCGCCGAGACTGTCGCCCAACAGCAGGTCGCGGGTCTCCGTGTCCGCGGGGTGAATACCCACCGTCACCAGACCGTCCTCATCGCCGATAAACATCGTATTGCCCAGCATCGCCGCCTTCACGGGCGACTGCTCATGCAAGCGCTCCAGCAGGCGGTCCCACAGCTCGGGCGTCAGCGCGCGCAGCGCAGGCACATCATCCGTCGGCAGCGGTTCCGGCAGCGGCGCATCCAGCACGGGCGGCGCGTCATCAATGGGCTGCAAATCCTCCGGCAGCGGGGCCGGCTCGGGCAGCGGTTCGGGGGCAGGTTCCGTCACGGGCACGGGAGCCGGTGCGGGCACAGTCGCGGGGGCAGCAGGCGCAGGGGCTGTAGGCAGCGGCTCGGGCATGGCCACGGGAGCGGGGGCTGCGGGAGCGGCCACAGGCATCTCAGGCAACGGCGCACCGTTGAGCGCGCGGATGATGTCGCTGATGTTGGCCTCCGCCAGCGAGTGAACCGCCTGAATCAGGCCCATCTCGAGGTGCAGACGCTTGTTTGTGCTCCAGCGCATGTGCTCCTCCGTAGCGGAGAACACCTCCATCAGGCGCACAATCTTATCCGTCGGCGTGCGGGCAATGAGGGCCGCCAGCGTGTCGCGCCACTCGGGCGGCAGAGCGAGAGAAGACTCCTGAGGGGCCACCTTGCTCACCAACAGCTCGCGTACGGAGCCCATGATTTCCGAGAGCAGCTGACCCATGTCGCGGCCGGACTCCGCCAGCTCATGCACCAAATGCAGCAGCTCGGGGAGGCGGCGGTCAAGGATGCAGGTCAACGCGCGGGCCACCGTCTCGCGGCTCGTCACGCCGAAGATGTCGTTCACATCCTCCTCATTGATATTGTTGCCGCAGAAGGACACCAGCTGGTCGAGCATGGACTGGGCGTCTCGCATGCCGCCGTCCGCCACGCGGGCAATGGCAAAAGCCGCGGGCAGCGAGAGTGTCACACCCTCCTGCGCGGCGATATTCACCAAGTGGTTGGCGATGATATCCGCAGGGATGGGGCGCAGATCGAAGCGCTGGCAGCGGGAAAGGATGGTCGGCAGAATCTTGTGCGGCTCCGTCGTCGCAAAGATGAACATCACATGCGAGGGCGGCTCCTCAAGCGTCTTGAGCAGCGCGTTGAAGGACTCCTTGGTGAGCATGTGCACCTCGTCGATGTAGATGATGCGGTACTGCCCGCGGGCGGGGGCGAACTGCACATTGTCGCGCAAATCACGAATATTGTCGATACCGCGGTTAGAGGCGCCGTCAATCTCCAACACATCGAGGCTGCGGCCCTCGGCAATCTCGAGGCACACATCCTCATCGGGGTCGAAATCCACCTTTGGACCGCCGCTGCAATTGAGCGCCTTGGCGAAAATGCGGGCCGTGGAGGTCTTGCCCGTGCCGCGGGGGCCGACAAAGAGGTACGCATGCGCCAAACGCTTCTGCTCAATCGCGTTGCAGAGCGTGCGGACGACGTGGTCCTGCCCCAGCACATCCTTGAACGTACGCGGGCGATACTTTCTGGCAAAGACCTGATAACTCACGCGCGTATTCTACCGCAAACGCCCCCCCGCAAGCAAGAAAAAACACCCCGAAAGGGGAGCGCGTGACAAAGGGGGATTTGTAGAGCCCTTAGGAATTATCCTGCGCGGCAAGGCCGCGCACACTTTTAAGGCGTCAATCTGACGGAACGTCAGATTGGCATCGTTTGCAGCTGCGCGCCGGGGCGCGCACTCTATGGGAGGCATACCGATGCCGTCCCAGTTTTTGGCCCAAGTTCGCAAGAGTTGGGATTGGGGCGGGCGGCTCTACACCCCCCACAGAGGCCCGCCTGCCGGCGGGTCGGTGCCGAAGCACAGGTGGCTCTATTCTTGTATTTATTCCTGCCCTTCGTTCACACTTCAACCGTTAACACAGAGTGCGAAAGACGTGCAAGATGAATGCGACCGGTGCCCTGGCACCAGCCCGCCGGCAGGCGGGCCTCTCGCGGTGTTTAATGCAACCGGGCTTACCCCCCACGCTTTCGCAATGGGGCTAAAATCTGGGACGCCATCGGTATGGCTCCCAAAATGTGCGCGCCCCGGCGCGCAGAGGCAAACGATGCTATTCTGACGTCCCGTCAGAATAGCGCCTTAAATTCGGCGCGGCTGCGCCGCGCAAGAGTTCGACAAACTGCTCATTTGTCGCTCCGCCTCACTTCTTCGCTCCCAGCTCGCGTTCGTTTGCCTCGGTGCAGGCGTAGTTCAGGGCGTGTAGGGGGGTGTCGTGGGCATCCCATGCGCCGAAGCGCAACAGGCTCTTATAAATGTACTTCCCTTTGATGTCGTAGGCGATGTAGGGCACCTCTCCCTGAATATCCTCTTCTCCCTGCTCCACATCCATCTGCTTGTAGCCCTGTGCCATGAGGGCGCGCAGCTGCAATTCCACGCCGTAGGCGTTATCCTTCAGCACAAAGGTGCCCGTGGGGATTTCCTCTTTCAGGGAGGGAGGGCTCATCGGATGGAAACGGCTTGTCACCTGCACCCCGCCCTTGTTCGGCAGCAGTTGCAAATCAAACACCACATACCCGACGGAAAGCGTGGCGGGTGCCTCCTCCGGCACGCCCTGCGAGGTCTCCAAGGCATAGACCACGGACTGCATCTGCTGTTGGCAGGAAATCAGGCAGGTGCAGCAGCAAAGGGCAAGAAAAGCGGAGCGGAACATAGTCTCATGCTACCACCGCCTCCTCCCCATGGCAAGAAGAAAGCCTGCATCTGACGGCACGTCAGATGCAGGCTTTGTCAACACGCGCGGGCTTGCACGCGCCTTTATTTAAATGATTTGTACTTACAAATCCCCATTTGCCTGAGCATTGATACTCCAAAAAAGCGCCCGACGGCCCCCGAAGGGGTACCTGCGCAGCAGGTGGTAAGGGCGATTGGACAACTGCGTAGCAGTTGCCCCGAAGGGGTAAAAGCCCCGTGGGGCGGGGCTTTTATCAACGTGGGGCGAAGCCCCGAGGAGGAGGAGCCACGGCGGTGGTACAAAAAAGACCTCCGCTCGACAAGGAGCGGAGGTCGAAGAATTAAGCCGTAGCTTGTCGCTTTAGTGGCGACGACAAAGCGCCCGACGGCCCCCGAAGGGGCACCTGCGCAGCAGGTGGTAAGGGCGATTAGCCAACTGCGCAGCAGTTGCCCCCGATAGGGGGTGAGCAGCCGTGAGGCGGCTGCGAGGCAACGTGGGGCGAAGCCCCGAGGAGGAGGAGCCACGGCGGTGGATATAAAAAGACCTCCGCCCAATTATGAGCGGAGGTCGAAGAGATAAGCTTGCGAATATCGCTTTAGTGGCGACGACGACGAGCCGCCAGACCGGCAAGGGCCAGCAGGCTCAGCGTAGCCGTGGCGGGCTCGGGAATGGAGGCCACTTCATTAGCGGTAAGAGCCTTATTCCAGATGTAAAGGTTGTCGATGACGACCTCATTTGCGCCATGACCGCCACCCCAACCGGAACCGAACTGCAGACCGTCAACTGCACCGACCTGAGCTTCCGCCTCATAAGGAAGCGTCACGATGCCGACCTGATTATTATCGACGTATGCCACGACCTCCTTGTTCACGGCATCCATGACAACCGTAAGCGACTTGCCGATGAGAGAGTCGACAGAACCGAGGCACACGAAACCGTTGCTCACCGTAGAACCGGCAAAGTTATCGCCCACATAGAGGTACATGTCACCGGAGTCATTCTGCTCGATGCTCATGTTGCTCGTGGCATGAATGCTCACCACATCGGCCCAGTTATTACCCGTAAAGGACACAAGATCCATGCTGATGGTGAAGCTCGTGTTGATTCCGCTCATATTAGCCCAGGGCTGAGTGGCAACCGAACCGACGATACCGGTCGCATTGTCAGAATTCAGGGTAATGGCAGGAATACCGACCGTATTGACAATCGGCGTGGCGGAGCCATTGAAATCGTTGGCATAAACGAGGGCGGAAGAGGCGTCCTTCAGTGCATCAGGCAACTGATCGTAGCTCAGAGAAGCAGCCGAAGCCAGACCCCCCAAGGCCAAAACAAGCATCAGAGTTTTTTTCATTGTATTATGTTGTTTTTTAATGTATTTCAGACGGTCTGCAAAGCCTTGCGCATTGGCAACACAAACCCTCCCGGGCGTCATTGTACAGCATTTAAAAAGCTGTAGCAAGGCTTTTCCTATAACTTTTCCGCCTGCTGCGGTGTATGAAAAATACTCGCCTGCGCGAATGAGAACGAAGGGCACGACAAATCCCCCATTTGTTGCGCCGCCTCACTTCTTTGCTCCCGCCGAGGCAAGAAGAAAAGCCTGCATCTGACGGAACGTCAGATGCAGGCTCGGTCATTCTGCGCGGGCAAGCCCGCGCCATTATTCAAATGATTTGTACATCCTTTAGCGGAAGCGCAGCTCCTTGACCTTGGCGGCGAGGGTGTCGAGCACCTGCTTGTGCGCTTCGTCCACCTCAGTCGCCTTGAGGGTCTTCTTGGCGTCGCGGTAGAGGAAGGTGTAGGTCATGGCCTTGCGGTCGGCGGCGAGCTTCTCGCCCGTCGGGTCGCAGAACACGTCCTTGAGGTTCGCGGAAACCAGCAGCTTCTGCTTGGCACCTTCGATGGCCTTCATGATGTCCGCGTGGCGCGTGGCGGCGGGGACATCGAGGGAGGCATCGCGGGAGGAACCGGGGAACTGGGGCAGATCCGCCGCCTTGAAGGGGGCGGTGGCCACCTGCTGCAGCTTGCGGAGGTCGAGCTCGGCGTAGTAGCACTCGGCGGGCAGACCCAGCTCGCGGCAGACCTTCAGGCTCAGGCGGGCGAAGTAACCGCAGGCTTGGTTGTTGATTTGGATATCCGCACCGAAGGCGGCGTTGGCGCGCGCCTGCTTGGCGGGCACAAGGCTGATATTCGCCTTGGGCACCAGCGTGTCGATGACGGCGCGCAGGTGCTCGGCGTGGGCCTCGGCGGGCTTGGTGTTCGCCCAGCTCGCGGGCGTGAGCTTGCCCGCCATGAAGATGCCCAGCACCTCGTTCTCGATGTCTTTGCCCTTGCCGCCGCCCGTGTTGCGGAACACGCGGCCGCACTCGAAGAAGCGCAGGCTCTCCATACCCTGATTGATGTTGCGCGCCGCCACGGCGATGAGACCGGGAGCGAGCGAGGGTCGCAGGGTGGAGTGGTCCTCGGAGATGGGGAGAGAGACGCGGATGATGTCGCCGTCCATCAGGGGCTTGATAGGCAGGGCGTACTGCACGGAGGCGATGGTGGGGTCGATGCTCTCCGCGGCGATGAGCTTGAAGGTCTGCACCTCCCAGAAGCCTGCGCCCGCCAGCTTGCGGCTGATGTTCATGCGGTAGTCATGCGCGCGGTCGTGGGCGGTTTCCTCCACATAAACGGAAGTCGTCGTGGCGGGGATGTTGTCAATGCCGTACACGCGCACCACCTCCTCCAGCAGGTCGCAGGAGCGCTTGAGGTCGAGGCGCCAGGGCGGGCAGTCCCACGTGCCCTTGCCGTCCGTGTCGGACAGACCGAGGTTCTTGAGGATGCGGATAGCTTCCATGTGGGGGATGGAGGCGTTGCTCATCACGTCAAGCTCCTTCCAGTCGAGCTTCACCTGGTCGAGCGCGTAGTAAATCTTGGCATCGGTACCCTGCTCCAGCACGGTGGCGGTGGTGGCCAGCTCTTCGTTCACGAGGCAGGGAGCCTGACCGCCCACGAGGACGGGGGAAGCCGTGCCGCCCGCGCACTCCAGAATGAGCTGCGTGGCGCGCGCCGCGGCGCGCAGCACGTTCCACGGGGAGGTGCCGCGCTCGAAGCGGTAGGAGGAATCGGAGCCGAGACCGAGGCGGCGGCTCGTGAAGCGGATGGAGGAGCGCAGGAACCACGCGGATTCCAACACGATGTCGGTCGTGCCCTCCGTCACGCCGGAGTCGAGACCGCCCATCACACCGCCCAGCGCAAGAGCCGCGCCGCTCGCATCGGAGATGACGATGTCTTCTGTCGTCAGCGTGTAGTCTTCCTCCATGAGGGAGGTGAACTTCTCGCCCTCCGCCGCGCGGCGGATGTTGAGACCGCCCGTGAGCTTCGCCGCGTCAAAGGCGTGCAGGGGGTGGCCCAGCTCGAAGAGCACGTAGTTGGTGATATCGACGACGTTGTTGATGGGGCGCAGGCCGATGGAGACGAGACGCTCCTGCAGCCACTCGGGAGAGGGGCCGATTTTCACGCCGCTGATTTTCGTAGCGGTGTAGAGCGGGCAGATGTCGGGGGCGGAGAGAGTGATGAAATCACCCGCGGGCTGCGTCTGCGCGGCGGCGGTGGGAGCCGCGGCGGGGTCCTCCTTCAGGGCGCGACCCGTGATACCCGCGAGCTCGCGCGCCATGCCCCAGTGGCTGAGCAGGTCGGGGCGGTTGGGCGTGATTTCCAGCTCGAAGAGCGTGTCCGTGGGGGTGAAGGTGCGGACGGGCGTGCCGACGGCGTAGTCCTGCGGCAGAATCCACAGGCCGTGCTCCTTGTCGGGGAGCCCCAGCTCGGAGGCGGAGCAGAGCATGCCGTTGGAGGGGATGCCGAGCATCTTGCCCTCCTTAATCGTCCAGCCGCCGGGCAGCACCGCGCCGGGGAGGGCGCAGGGCACCTTGTCGCCCACCTTGTAGTTCTGCGCGCCGCAGACAATCTGGCGCAGCGTGCCTTCGCCCGCGTCCACCTGACAGCAGTTGAGGTGGTCGGAGCCTTCCACGGGGGTCTTTTCCATCACCTGCGCCACGACCACGAGGTCGGTGGTGACGCCGCGTTCCTGAATGCCCTCCACCTCGATACCGGCGAAGGTCAGCATGTCGGCCATTTCGCGGGTGTCGAGACCCTCGAGGTCGATGTAGCGGGAAAGCCAATTGAGAGATACGTTCATATCGAAAAATCTTTCTTGTTAGGGTTTATTGGAACTGGGCGAGGAAGCGGGCATCGTTTTCGATGAGGAGGCGGATATCGCGGATGCCCCAGCGAATCATAGCGAGACGCTCCAGACCGATGCCGAACGCGAAGCCCGTGCAACCCGTGTAGAGCTGCTTGCCCGTGGCCTTGTCGATGTTCTCGAACACGGCGGGGTTCACCATGCCGCAACCGGCAATTTCAATCCAGCGCGGGGCCTGACCCGCCGCCTGCAGCAGCACGTCAATCTCAAAGCTCGGCTCCGTGAAGGGGAAGAAGTGCGGGCGGAAGCGCACGGCGGTCTCGCTGCCGAAGAGCGCCTTCAGGAAATACTCCAGCGTGCCCTTCAGGTCGCCCACGCTCACATTCTTGTCCACATACAGACCCTCAATCTGGTTGAAGGCGGAGAGGTGGGTGGCGTCAATCGCATCGCGGCGGAAGGCGGAGCCGGGGCAGATGATGCGCACGGGGGGCGCCTGCTTCTCCATGGTGCGGGCCTGTACGGTGCTGGTCTGCGTGCGCAGCAGCTTGCCGCTGTCAAAATAGAAGGTGTCCTTCTCGTTGCGGGCGGGGTGGTCATCGGGCGTGTTGAGCGCGTCGAAGCAGTGCCACTCGTCCTCGATTTCGGGACCATCGGAGAGCGTGAAGCCCATGCGGCGCAGGATGCGGACGGCTTCATCGCGGACAATGGAGATGGGGTGCAGCCCGCCTTCGGGCAGCGAGGCACCGGGCATGGTGACATCCACACCTGCCACGGCGGCGGCATCCAACTGTTCTTGGAGGGCGGCTTTGCGCTCCTCCAACGCGGCGGTGATAGCGGTGCGGGCTTCATTCAGCAGTGCGCCCACGGCGGGCTTATCCTCCTTGGGAACATCGCGCATGCCCTGCTGCAACTGGGTGAGAGAACCTTTTTTGCCCAGGATACCCACGCGGGCATCCTCCAACGCCTTCATGTCGGCCAAACCGGCAATGTGCGTCAGGGCTTCGTTACGGACGGTAGCAATCTGCTCTTTCATGTCGCGGAAACTATACGCGCGTAGGCGCGAAAGTCAAGCCAAATGCGGCAACGGCACGCGATAGCGGCGCACCTGTCCTCAATAAAATGCCTGACCACTAAGGCAGTTTCGGCATCGGCGCACAGAAATGGAGATTGCTTATATCCCATGCAGATATATACTGCGGGTTGGGGAAAAATACGGGCGTAAAGCAATCTCCGTGCAAAACACAACACTCTTCGCCCGGCTTGTCAACGAGCCGGTTGATAAAAACGCTTAAGGCTTTGTCGGCGCCGGCCCGAATGCCGTTTTAATCCAAGTATGGACGGCCATATGTGCGCCCCATGTCCGGTGGAATTGCAGAAAAATGTTATTTTATTTGGGATAGATAGGACCGCTTTCGCGTTGCCAATGGCGAAGGGGTGCGGTATGATGGGCGCATGAGTACACATCCTTTCTTGGAGGACACGCTGAATGTGGCGTGGTCGCAGCTGACGCCCGCACAGGCGCGCATTGACATTCCCTTTGCGATTAAACAAGCGGAGACTGCCGTGGACGCCATCTGCGCTGTCACGGAACCGACGTATGACAACACCTTCGCCGCACTGGAAAACGCGGGCGCGGCCCTCATGCGCGGTTGGCAGCGCCTCGTACACCTGCGCTCCGTGATGGATGAGCCGGAGCTGCGCGCCGCGCTTAACGAGTTGATGCCCGCCGTGGTGACCTACAGCGGCAGCCTGACGGTGAACGCCGCGCTCTACGCCGTGCTGAAGAAAGCCGCCGAGCAGCCGTGGGTGTCGGAACTTTCCCCCGTCAAACAGCGTTTCGTGCAGGAGACACTGGCCGATTTCCGTGAAAACGGCGCGGAGCTGGATGACGCTGCCAAGGCCCGCTATGTGGAGCTTTCCACCGAGCTGGCGCAGGCCTCCCAGCAGTTCGGCGAGAACGTGCTGGATTCCACCAACGCGTGGGAATACGTGACTGCCGATGAAGCCGAGCTGGCCGGTCTGCCCGAGTCCGCCCGCGAGAACGCCCGCCAGGATGCCCTCGCCAAGGGCTACGGAACGGAAGAAGCCCCGCAATGGCGCTTCACCCTGCAAATCACCAGCGTGCAGCCCGTGCTCACCTTCGCGGAAAACGCCGCTCTTCGCGAGCGCATATGGCGCGCCATGGGCACCAAGGGCACGGGCAAATATGATAACGCCCCGCTCGTCGATAAGATTCTTCGCCTGCGCGTGGAGAAGGCCGCGCTGCTCGGCTACGCGCGCTACTCCGACTATGTGACGCACCGCCGCATGGCGGGCAGCGGCCGGCACGCGCTGGATTTCGTGAACGACCTGCACGACAAAGTGAAGGCCGCCTTCCTCGCTGAACAGGAGGCCATCCGCGCCTATGCCGAGGAGCAGACAGGCACGAGCATCCCCGCGTTGGAGCCATGGTCCGTCGCCTACTGGACGGAGAAACGCCGCAAGGCTCTCTATGATTTCGATACGGAGGAGTTACGCCCCTACTACGCCATGCAGAGCGTGCTGGACGGCATGTTCTCCATCTTCGCGGGGCTGTACGGCATCCGCTTCACAGCGAAGCCCACGGCTTGCCTGAAGCCCGGTGAAACGCTCCCTGAGGGCACCGCCGAGGTTTGGCACCCCGAGGTGCTTTTCTACGAGGTGCATGATGAGGAAACGGGCGAACACCTCGGCTCCTTCTACGCGGATTGGTACCCGCGAGATTCCAAGCGCGCGGGCGCGTGGATGGACCCGCTCTCCACCGGCCTGCCCCCTGTGAACGGCAAGCCGCGCGAGCCGCACCTCGCCTTCATGTGCGGCAATCTGAGCAAACCTGTCAATGGCAAGCCCGCGCTGCTCAGCCACTACGAGGTGGAGACCGTCTTCCACGAGTTCGGCCACCTGATGCACCAGATGCTCTCCAACGTGGAGGTGCGCTCGCTGGGCGGCTGCAACGTGGCGTGGGACTTCGTGGAGCTGCCCAGCCAAATCAACGAGAACTGGACATGGGAGCCGGAGGCTATGAACCGCTACGCCCGCCATTGGCAGACGGGTGAACCCATGCCCGCCGAGCTGCAGCAGAAAATGCTCGCAGCGCGCAACTATGGTGCGGCCACCTTCTTCATGCGCCAGCTGAGCTTCGGCAAGATCGACCTCGAGCTGCACACCCACACGGAGCAATATCTCGGCCGCGACATCGAGGAGCTGGACCACGAGGTGCTGGCCGACTACCGCGTGCCCACCACCGAGCAGGGCAGCAGCATGCTGCGCGCCTTCTCCCACATCTTCGACGGCGGTTACGAGGCAGGCTACTACTCTTACAAGTGGGCCGAGATGCTGGAGGCGGACGCCTTCTCCCGCTTTAAGGAGGAGGGCATCTTCAACCCGGCCACGGGTCGGGATTTCCGCCGCTGCATTCTCTCACAGGGCAACTCCCGACCCGCTGCCGAGCTCTACCGCAACTTCATGCACCGCGATCCGAACCCCGCGGCCCTGCTCATCCGCAGTGGTATCGACGCATGAGCCAAAAGGGGCATTTACAGATATAAACAACGAACCCGTTCTGACGCTTGCGTCAGAACGGGTTTTCCATCCTCAGAGAGCGTCGTTTTCAATCGGGGCCCACTCGGGGGAAGGGGGCAGAGTGTTATCCGTGGGAAGATTCGCGGCGATGAGCGGAGCTGCTGACAGAGCTAACAATAACAGGAAGATTTTTTTCATAAATGTATGATGATAAGTTAATAAAGCAGGTTGACCTCGTACGTTAACATTTTATGTCACCCCCATACATAGTCAAGTTGAATAGAAGGTATGGTGATGTTTTTCAGACCGCCCGATCCGGTCCATTTGAGGGTTGATAGATTTCAACATATTGATATCAGATAATTTACAAAAGCTTCAGCATGCTCGCGCGAGCGGCACTTTCTCCCGAAAAGTTCACGCGTTTTTTCACGAATGATGATACGCATATCAGGGCTTGAACAAAACCGCACGGGCGGTTATGATAGTTGCATGACGATGCAATACCGCCGATGCGGGCGCAGCGGGGTGCTGCTGCCCGAGATTTCGCTGGGCCTGTGGCACAATTTCGGTGCGGCAGACCCGCGCGAGGAGGCACGCGCGCTCGTGGGTCGCGCGCTGGAGCTGGGTATCTGCCACTTTGACTTGGCGGACAACTACGGCCCGCCTCCCGGCGCAGCGGAGGAGCGCTTCGGCGAGCTGCTGCACAACGAGTTCGCCAGCCACCGGGATGAGATGTTCATCTCCACCAAGGCGGGGCACCTCATGTGGCCCGGACCCTACGGCGACTGGGGCTCCAAAAAGCACCTCATCGCGGGGCTGGATGCCAGCCTGCGCCGTCTCAAGCTCGATTATGTGGACGTGTTCTACTCCCACCGCCCGGACCCCGAGACACCGCTGGAGGAGACGGTAGAGGCGCTGGTGCAGATTGTGCGCAGCGGCAAGGCGCTCTATGTAGGGTTATCGAAATACCCGCCCACGCAGTTCCTGCGCGCCTGTGAGCTGCTGGAAGCAGCGGGGGTGCGTTGTCTGGTGCACCAGTTCCGCTACAATCTGTTAGACCGCGCGGCAGAAGCAGGCATGCTGCCCGAGACGCGCCGCAAGCGCATCGGTTCCGTCGTGTTCTCCCCGCTGGCACAGGGCGTGCTGACGGGCAAGTATCTGGCCAACAACCGCCCCGCGGATTCCCGCGCCATGCGGGCGGACTCCCCCTTCCTCGATGCGGAGCGCGCCGCAGCACAGGAGGCGCTGGTGGCGCGCTATGCCGCCCTCGCCCGAGAGGCGGGCATGCCGCTCACGGAGCTGGCGCTGCGCTGGCTGCTCTCCCGCGAGGGCGTGAGCAGCGTGCTCATCGGCGCCCGCCGTGTGCAGCAGCTGGAGCAATGCGCCTCCGCCGCCGGCAAAGACCCGCTGGATGCGGACCTGCTGGAGCAGTTGGAACAATAAGGGTCGGAAGTTCGCAGCAACAAACCGACAAAGGGGGATTTGTAGATTTACTATGTACTAGGTACTATGTACTATTT
>JAKSOV010000040.1 GCA_024405415.1 Akkermansia sp. | reverse complement strand
TATTCAAAAATAGTACATAGTACCTAGTACATAGTAAATCTACAAATCCCCCTTTCCCCTTTCATCCCCCCTTTCATCCTGCCGACATATTTTCTTGACTTCATGGCGGAAATGGATTACTTAAATACAAGTAATTATTTTTTCCGCATGAACAAATCCTGTCTCCTTTTGCTGGCGTTGAGTATCGGTGTTACGGCACCGGTGATGGTGTCCTGTGAGCGGCATGGTGAACAGACGCAGCAAGGCGCGGCGGCGGATATGCCCGCGGTTGCGGTGACCCCGCTGCTGGAGCGGCAGGTGACGGACTACGGCGAGTGGTTCGGCTTCCTGCGCGGTGAGATGGACACGGACATCCACCCCCATGTGACAGGCATGCTCGCGGAGCAGGTGTACAAGGACGGCTCCTATGTAAAGGAAGGCGATGTGCTCTTCCGTATTGCCCCCGAGATTTTTGAGGCTCAGCTGGCGGAAGCCGAGGCGCGCCTCAAGGCCGCGGAAGCCTCCGTTGCCTCCGCCACCGCCGCGCGCGAGAAGGCCGAGCTGGATGTGCAGCGTTTCGAGCAGCTCGGCTCCCGCATCATCTCCGAGAAAGATATCTCCGATGCCCGCCACGGCCTGAGCGCCGCCCGTGCGGCGGAGACCTCCGCCCTCGCCGCCGTGGAGCAAGCCAAGGCCGCCGTGGATAAAGCGCGCATCAATCTGGACTACACCGTCATCCGCGCGCCCTACAACGGCGTGGTCGGCACGGCCACCGTCTCGCAGGGAGACCTCGTCAGCCCCGCCACCAAGCTCGCTAACATCAGCGCGGTGGACACCATGCGCGTGCGCTTCTCTATCAACGGCGCGAACATGATTCATGT
This sequence comes from Akkermansia sp., assembly GCA_024405415.1. Taxonomy (GTDB): domain Bacteria; phylum Verrucomicrobiota; class Verrucomicrobiia; order Verrucomicrobiales; family Akkermansiaceae; genus Akkermansia. The sequence goes on along the minus strand of JAKSOV010000040.1, from coordinate 17,002 downwards.
GTTCCGCACCTACGGCGATGTCTCGCAGAACCGCGACAAGGTGGCGAAAACGCCCTTCTTCCTTGAGCTGGAGGACGGCACGACATACCCCATTAGCGGGCAATTCTCCGCGCTGGAGAGCAAAGTGGAGCCGAACGGTGTTATTAACGCCGAGGGGCGCTTTGAGAACCCCGCCCACACTCTGCGCACCGGCATGCCTGTGCGCGTGCGCATCCCCAAGGGCGAGCACAGCGCGCTGCTGGTGCCGCCCGCGGCCATCCGCACCGTTATGCGCAACCGCTTCATCCTCATCACGGACAAGGAAGGTACACCGCACATGGTGCCTGTCACCGTCGGCAACACTTACGATGTCCCTGTGCAGGAGGCAGACGGCTATAGCTCCGTGCAGAAGCTCACGGAAATCACCGCCGCCGGTTTGCCCTTGGACGAGGTGTTCCGCAGCTTCGGCTACGAGAGCGCTGCCGAGGTGCCTGTTGTGGCCGATGAGCAGAACGGCGTGCTCGCCATGAACATCTCCTCCGCCAACAGCCGATTGGGGGCAGGGGAGCATAAAACCGCTTTGAACACCAAGCAGCTGAGCTTCCGCCCTGTGGTGGACCCCGCTCTCGCCGCTGCCGCCAAGGCCGCCGAGGAACCCGCCAAGGCGGCACCCGCAGACCTGAAGCCCACCCTGCCTCCTTTCCCTGTGAAGGTGCTGCCCCTGCAATTGCAGACGGTGCAGGTGCCGGGCGAGTGGTTCGGCACCCTGCGCGGCGTGGAGGAGACGGACATCCGCCCGCAGGTGAGCGGTTTCCTCACCTCGCAGCAGGTGGAGGACGGACGTGTGGTGAAGAAGGGTGACGTGCTCTTCACCATTGACCCCGCGCCCTATGAGGCCGCGCTCAGTGAGGCCCGCGCCAACGCCGCCGTTGCCCGTGCCGCCGTGGCGCAGGCCGAGGCCCGCGCCGACATGAACCGCGCCAACCTCGAGCGCTACACCCGCCTCGTGGAGAAAGCCCCCGGCACTATTGCCGACAAGACGCTGACAGACGCCGCCACCGATGCCAAGACGGCGGATGCCGCCGTGCTGCAGGACCGCGCTGCCGCCGCTCAGGCAGAGGCTGCCGTGCAGCTGGCGGAAATCAACCTCGGCTACACCACGATTACGGCACCCTTTGACGGTCGCGTGGGCATCCACAAGCCCTCCGTCGGCGCGCTCGTCTCCCCGCAGGACCCCGAGCCGCTGGTCACCATCTCTTCCGTCAACCCCATCCGCGTGGATTTCAAAATCAGCGGCAAGGATGCGTTGCTGGGCATTTCTACCTTTGCCAAGGCCCGCGCCGCGGGGCGTGACGCCACGGATGAGATTCCGCTGGAGATTCTGCTGGAGGACGGCAGCCTTTACCCCGCCCGGGGTCGCATCGTTAACGCTGACAACGCGTTGGATACCGCCACGGGCACGCTGAAGGTGACCGGCCTGCTGGAGAATACGGACGGCGGTCTGCGCAGCGGTATGCCCGTGCGCGTGCGCGCCGACTTCGGCGGCAGCCGTCAGAGCATCCTTGTGCCTGCCCGCGCCCCGCTCTCCGCCAACGGGCGGGACATCCTCGTCATGCTGAAGCCTGATAACACTCCGCAGATGCTCCCCATTAAGAAGAAAGAGCTCGTCGTCGTCCCCGTGAAGCAGTCGGACGGCAGCGAGGCCGTGCAGCCCATGCAGATGATTGACATTGACCGCGAGATGGTCATGTCTATGATTCTCATGAAGGCTCAGGCCCCCTCCGCTGAGGCCATGGTGCTCGGTCAGGCGGGCGTGGCTGATTGGGCCGAGCTGCTGCTCAAGAACGCGGGCGTGGCGGACTTCCGTGCGCTGGCGGAAAAGGTGGCCGGCCACGCGCTGCCGGATGAAGCCCCCGCCTCCATCGGCGCGGCGGATTGGAAGGACTTTGTGCTTCGCAGCAGCGGCCACGGCGATTTCCGCACCCTCGTGCTGCAACAGGCGGGCGCGCAGGATGAGCTGGCCCTCATCGCCCGTGCGCAGGGCTTCGACACCGCCTTCGAGATGGTGCTGAAACAAATGGGCTATGACTCCCTCGATTCCGCCCGCGTGGTGGTGGAAGGCTCCATCATGGCCGCCCAACGCTACCAAGCCAACATGGCCGCCGGAAGCCCCGTCAACAAACTCACTCCCGTTCCCTTCCTCTACACCGCTCCCAAGACCGTCGTGGATTCCGTGACCGCGGATGATAAATAATAAATAGTACCTAGTACATAGTACCTAGTAAATCTTATGTCTCCCTTCTTCATCAAGCACCCCATCATCGCGGCGGTCATTGCCATCGTGACAACCCTGCTGGGCCTCATGAGCATGCTCGCGCTGCCCATCTCGCAGTACCCGGACATCACGCCCGTCACCATCCAGATGAGCGCGGCCTACCCCGGTGCCGATGCGCAGCAGGTCGCGGAATCCGTCGCCACGCCCATCGAGCTCCAGCTCTCCGGCATCGAGGGCATGGACTACATGAACTCCACCTCCTCCAACAACGGGTCGAGCAGCATCAACGTCATCTTCGAGCCCGGCACGGACGCCAACACCGCGCAGCAGCTCACCTACATGCGCTACAGCCAGGCTACCGCGCAGCTGCCCGCCACCGTGTCGCAGATGGGCATCACCATCAAGCAGTCCTCAGGTCTGCCGCTGATGATTTACGCCATCGACTCCCCGCAGGGCTTCTATAACCCCATCGACCTCACGGGCTATGCCTTCATCAACCTGGTGGACCCGCTCAAGCGCGTGGAAGGCGTGGGCGACGTGATGGTCTTCGGCGGCCGCTACGCCGTGCGTATCTGGCTCGATACGGAGAAAATGGCGCAGAAGGGCATCTCCGTCAACGAGGTGTACAACGCCGTCAACACGCAGAACGCCATCAACCCCGGCGGCTCCGTGGGCGCGGAACCCATGCCGAACGGCCAAGAGTTCACCTACACCATCCGCAACCAAGGCCGCATGGCCTCCATCGCGGAGTTCAACGACATCATCGTCCGCCAGCAGGGCACACAGGCCGTGCGTCTGAAGGATATCGCCCGCGTGGAGCTCGGCTCCCAGTCCTACTCCATCGCCTCGCTCATGAACGGCAAGGCCTCCACCGCGCTGGCCGTCTACCAGAGCGCGGACGCTAACGCCATCGCCACCGTGGATGCCGTGAAAGCCCTGCTCGCCGAAAAGGAAAAATCCTTCCCCGAGGGCATGCACGGCTATGTCGCGCTGGACACGACCACGCCCGTGCGCGACTCCATCTCCGAGATTATCCACACGCTTTTTGAGGCTCTTGTGCTGGTGGCCTTGGTCGTGTTCGTGTTCCTGCAGGGCTGGCGCGCCACGCTCATCCCGCTTATCGCCGTGCCCGTCTCGCTGGTGACGACCTTCTGCTTCTTCCCCATGCTGGGCTTCTCGCTCAACACCATCTGCCTGCTCGGCATGGTGTTGGCTATCGGTCTGGTGGTGGATGACGCCATCGTGGTGGTGGAGGCCGTGGAGGCCCACCTCGACAACGGCATGAACCCGCGCGAGGCCACCTTCGCCGCCATGAAGGAAGTGAGCGGCCCCGTGGTAGCCATCGCTCTGGTGCTGGCGGCGGTGTTCCTGCCCTCCGTGCTGCTGCCGGGCATCACGGGCACGCTCTTCCAGCAGTTCGCGGTCACGATTGCCGTGTCCATGCTGATTTCCGCCTTCAATGCGCTCACGCTTTCGCCCGCGCTCTCCGCGTTGCTGCTACGCTCCAAGGGCGAGCACAAGTCGCTACTCACGCCGCTCTACAACCTCTTCAACAAGGGCTACGACAAGCTCGCGGCGGGCTTTGCCGCGGCCTGCCGCTTCCTCTGCCGCCGCCTCATCATCTCCATCCCCCTGCTGGCGCTGCTGACCGCGGCCATCATCCCCGCCGCCAAGCAGGTGCCCGGCGGCTTCCTGCCGGATGAAGACCAAGGCTTCCTCATCGCCGGTCTCATCATGAAGCCCGGCGTTTCCCTGCAACGCCTCACCGAGCAGAGCAAGCTCGTGGAATCCGTCGTGCGACAGGATGATGCCGTGGACCTCGTCTGCTCCATCATCGGCATGAACCTCGTCAACGGCGTGCAGACAACGAACGCCAGTACCTTCTTCATCCCGCTCAAGCCCTACGCCGAGCGCCCCGTGAATGCCGAGGGCAAACACCCCACTGCCGCTGAGGTGCAGAAGCGCGTCACGGGTATGCTCGCTATGTGCGGCGCGGACGGCGTGACCTTCGCCGTCTCCCCGCCCGCCATCCCCGGCGTGGGTACGGGTAACGGCATTTCCTTCGTGCTGGAGGACTTGGAAGGGCAGGGCGTCGGCCCGCTCTACGCGCAGGTCAAGAAGCTGGAGACCGCCCTCGCCGCCGACCGGCGTATTGCCGCCGCTACGGACATGATGCTGCCCGCCGTGCCGCAGAAGAGCATCTGCATCGACAAGGATAAGTGCCTTGCGCAGGGTGTCAACTACGCGGAAGCGAACGCCCTGCTGCAATGCTTCAACGGTTCGCGCTTCGTGAACTACTACACCGAGTTCGGCCAGCAGTGGCAGGTTTACATGCAGGCCGAGGGCGTGTCCCGTGCCAATACGGACATGATTGCCAATTTCTATGTGGCGAACGCCGCGGGGCAGTCCGTGCCGCTGAGCACCCTCGTCACCATCCGTGATATCGAGGACACCGAGTTCGTGCTGCACAACAACATCTACAACTCGGGTAAGATTTCCGTGACCCCTGCGGAGGGCATCTCCACCGCTCAGGCCATGGCCGCCGTGGAGGAGGTTTTCGATGCTACGATGGATAAAACCAAGTTCGGCATGGAATATGTCGATATGTCCTTTCAAGAGAAGAAGGTCCAAGAAGGTCTTGGCCTCGGCTCTATCTTCGCGCTTTCGGGCGTGTTCGCCTTCCTCATCATGGCGGCTCTGTATGAGAAGTGGACGCTGCCCATTGCCATCTTCCTCTCCGTGCCCGTGGCCGTGCTGGGTGCCTTCCTCGGCCTCTGGGCCTTCGGTATTGAGCTGAACCTCTACGCGCAAATCGGTCTCGTGATGCTCGTGGGCTTGGCGGCCAAGAACGCCATTCTCATTGTGGAGTTCGCCGTATTGCAGATGGAGCGCGGTCAATCCCTGCTGGATGCCGCCGTCTCCGCCGCCCGCATGCGTCTGCGCCCCATCCTGATGACTTCCTTCGCCTTCATCCTCGGCTGCGTGCCGCTGCTGACGGCTGTCGGTTCAGGCGCGCTCGCCCGCAACGCTATCGGCGTGGTGGTGGTCATCGGCATGAGCATCGCCTCCGCCGTGGGTATCTTCTTCATCCCGCCCTCCTTCGTGTTCATCATGCGCCTCTTCCGCTCCAAGGTGGAGAAGAAGGCCCCCGGTGCCGACCCCGATGAGGTGTCAGCGTATGCGAAGTTGGAAGAGTGATTAGGGAATTACAAATTACAATTTACAAATTACAAATTGAGAAATTCGCGCGGCTGACGCCGCGATATAAGAAGAACCCGGTCTGACGCTTGCGTCAGACCGGGTTCTTTGTCCTTGCGGCGTCAGCCGCACTCAATTTAAACTTCGTACATCGTACATCGTACTTCGTACATGGTCAGATTTCCACAATCCAGCCTTCGGGGGCTTCGATGCGGCCCATCTGGATGCCGGTGAGGGTGTCGTAGAGCTTCTGCGTCCACGGCCCCATCTTCTCCATGCCGGAGGGGAAGCAGATGTCCGTGCCGTGGTCCACCACCTTGCCGACGGGGGAGATGACCGCCGCTGTGCCGCAGAGGCCGCATTCGGCAAAGTCTTTCAGTTCGCTGAGCTTCACGGGGCGCTCCTCGACCTTCATGCCGAGGTATTTTTCCGCCACCACCATGAGGGAACGGCGGGTGATGGAGGGCAGGATGCTTGAGGACTTGGGTGTCACGAGCGTGCCGTCCTTGGTGATGAAGATGAAGTTGGCGCCGCCCGTCTCCTCCACATAGGTGCGGGTGGCGGGGTCGAGGTACATGTTCTCGGCGTAGCCCTGGTTGTGGGCGTCCACGATGGCGTGCAGGCTCATGGCGTAGTTGAGGCCGGCTTTGATGTGGCCCGTGCCGTGGGGGGCTGCGCGGTCAAAATCGCTCACGCGGATGGTGATGGGCTTGGCACCGCCCTTGAAGTACGGGCCGACGGGCGTGCAAAAGATGCGGAACTGGAACTCCGATGCGGGCTTCACGCCGATGACGGGGTTGATGCCGAACATGAAGGGGCGCAGGTAGAGCGTGGCACCCGAGCCGTAGGGCGGCACGAAGTCCGCGTTGGCAGCCACCACCTGCCGGACGGCCTCCACGAAGCGGTCCTGTGGGAAGACGGGCATCTCGAGATAGGAGGCGGAATCCGCCAGACGGGAGGCGTTGAGGTCGGGGCGGAAACAGACGATGCGGCCGTCCTCCGTGCGGTAGGCTTTCAGGCCTTCGAAACAGGTCTGCGCGTATTGCAGCACGCAGGCGCACTCGCTCATGGAAATCATGTCGTCACCCGTGAGGGTGCCCGCATCCCACGCGCCGTCCTTGTAGGTGGATACATAGCGCTTATCCGTCTTGATGTAGCCGAAACCGAGGTTGCTCCAATCGATATTCTGTGCCATAAAAATAGAAAATGGTGGTTGTACCCACCTATCTTACGCCTGCGGGCGCGGGGGCGTCAAGGAAGAAGTCCGAATTCGCGCGCACGAATAGGTAAAAGGGGCTTTTTTCGTCATGCCGGATGTTTCTCTCGACAAGGCCGCCTGTTTGTGCTTTATTAGGAGCACATTTTCCCCTTGATATCATGAAGTCTTATACCATCTTCCAGAAGTCCGACGACGAGACGGTCAACAATTTCCTCGATTGGATGCGCAACCAGGAGCGCGGCGTGTATCGCGCCGCCCTTCGTGAGCTGGGTGCTCTCAAGAAGCTCCGCCCCCAGTTCATGCAGCAGAAGCCTGTGGAGGAGCAGTTCGCCTGGCTCAAGAAGATGCTCAGCTGGAAGCCCGCTGAGACCATCGCTGACCACCTGCTGCAGGTGTGGCTCATCCGCAAGCACGAGACGATGCTCATCGGTTTCATTGAGAAGCTCGGCATTCCCCACAACGGTCACGGCGTGGTGGACGAGCTGCCCGAGACGCTCGATGCCGACAAGCTGAAGGAGGCCGTGGACGCCCTCTTCGCTCAGTACCCCGCGGGTGCCGTGTCCGTCTATCTGCACATGTTCCAGAACCAGACGGAGGAAGGCTGGCCCGAGCTGCAGGCTATTCTTGACAGCGACCCCCGTGTCACCATTAAGTAACTTTTCATTTATCGGGGGAGTCGGCTTTGCGTCGACTCCCCTTTTTTTATCCCCACGATGACTGAGGACGAGCAGTTTATGGCGCTGGCCATGCGCGAGGCAGAGAAAGCCCGCGCCGTGGGCGAGGTGCCCTGCGGCTGTGTCATTGTGAAGGACGGCCGCGTGATTGCCCGCGGCTGGAACCAGGTGGAAACCCTGAAGGACGCCACGGCGCATGCCGAGATGATTGCTCTCACCGCGGCGGAGGAAGCCGTGGGCGACTGGCGCTTGGACGGCTGCACGGTCTACGTCACCAAGGAGCCTTGCCCCATGTGCGCAGGCGCGATGGTGCATTGCCGCCCCTCGCGCGTGGTGTTCGGCATTCCCGACCCCAAGGGCGGCGCCTGCGGCGGCTGGATTCACCTGTTGGAGTCCAACCCGCCGCTCAACCACCGCTGCGATGTGACGCCGGGCGTGCTGCACGAGGCTTGTCTGGAACAGTTCCGCAGCTTTTTCCGCGAGGCCCGCGCCGTAGCTAAGCAACGCAAGAAGGAAGCGCGCGAGGCCGGCCTCTCCTACAAGCCTGTGGAAAAACTCGGTGCTCGCCGCCCTGCGGAAGAAGAGGACGATGAGGTGGACCCCTACGGCGATTGACGACCATGTGCCCGCAAATTGAAATCTACATCAACGCCGAGCGTGATTGGGTGACGGAGGAGCGCATGGAACGCTACCGCGCCGCGCTGCAAGCGCTGCTGCCCGAGTTGTTGGCCGCGCCGAAAGGCCCCGACCATGTGCTCTCGGAGCTGGAGACGGTGGAAATCTCCGTGGTGGATGACCCCACCATCGCGCAGGTACATGCCGAGTTTTTGAATGACCCCTCGGCTACGGATGCTATCACCTTCCCCTACGGCGAGATTCTGGTGAGCTGCGACACGGCCGCCTCTTACGCCGTTGCGCACGGCCTCTCCCGCGAGGAGGAGCTGTTCCGCTACATGGTGCACGGGCTGACGCACTTGCACGGCTATCTCGACTACGAGCCGGAGGACAGGGAGGCGCTTTTTGCCGTGCAGGAGCCGCTGGTGGCGGCCTATTACCCCGCCGAGGGCTGAGCGCGCATCAGGGCAGCTGCCATGCGCTGCGGTAGCGCGCATATTCTGCGCGGGGCAACAGCACGTACACGGGGTGTAGGGCAGGGTTGAGGCGCGCAATGAGCGCGCGCAGGTTTTCCTCCGCCATGGCGGTGCAGCCCGCGGTGGGCTTGCCGCCGTTCTCGCGCCAGATATGGAAGAAGATGGAGCTGCCGCCGTTCACCACGGCGCCGCCGCGGCGCTCGGGCGTGTTGTGGCACACGAGCATCTTGATGCTGTGCGCGTAGTCCGTCTGGCGCATCTGCTCATGCAGCTCCCACGGGGTGGCGGCGGGGTGGTCGAGGCGCACCCAGCGGTTGTAGAGCTTGGGCATGGCGGGGTCCGTAACCCACAAATCGTTCGGGCCTACCTTCACATAGGGAATGGCGGGGTGGTGTTGCACGGGGGTCGGGTTGGTGACCCACAGGCCGCCCAGCGCATAGATGCCCGCGGGAGAACGGCCGTCACCCTCGCATTTCAGCACGGCACCGCGCGGGTCGTTGTGCAGACCGCGCCCCCAGGCCACGCCGTTGCGGCCGAGGCGCGCGGGGATGGGGCCCAACACGCGGGCCCAGCGGCCGTCCGCGCGGCGCTGCACGAGGTTGAGCGTGGCGTGCGAGCTGTCCCAACCCTCTGTGATACCGATGATGGCCTGTCGGCAGCCCGCGGGCAGTTGGGCCGGGGCCGTGGCGCAGCCTGTCAGCAGCGCAGCCACGGCAAGGAGGAGGGAACAGAGGCGTTTCATGCCCGCATTGTACGCCCCGCCGCGTGCGAGAGCAAGCGCGCGGCGCGTCAGTTGAGAAGGGAAAGACAAATGAGGATTTGTAGATTTACTATGTACTAGGTACTATGTACTATTTTTGAATAGAGTGCGGCGGCAGCCGCCGAACTTGATAAATAGTACCTAGTACATAGTACCTAGTAAATCCCGACAAATCCTCATTTGCCTCTCTCTGGTCGCGTTCTCGTCATTTTCCTTGACAGCGGCGCGTATTTCCGTTACATTCCCAGCACACACGCACGGATAGCTCAGTGGTAGAGCGGCTGTCTTACACACAGTTGGTCGGGAGTTCGAATCTCTCTCCGTGTATTTTCCCCTGCGGCTGTGAATAGCATTTCACAGCCGCTCTTCTTTTTTGGGGGTAACGCGCTTATCAGCCAACAAGCCCTATGCCGCGGAGAATGCCGATCATGCCCTCGGCGGCGATGTCGCTCACAATCTTGCCGGCCTCGTTGAAGCGGTAGAAGTTCATCACGGAGCAACGGACGGAACGCCCCGTGGCCGGGTGTCCCAGAAATTCACCGTCATGGGTTCCCGTGAGGGTCCAACGCACGGCAACGGTGTTGCCTTCGGCTACCATTTCCTCGGCCTTCCATTGCACATCGGAAAAGCCGATGCGCATCCAACGCACCACGGAGAGATAGCCCTGACCACCGAACAGAGGTTCCGGAGAGGCGGGGGTGAAGAAAGGCGCATCCGATGCCACCAACTCTTCCGCCAAGGCATCATCTGCCGTGTTAATCATCTGTTCAAAACGCCGCATGGCGGCTTTGAGTTGTTCGATATCGTTCATTATCGTGTTTTGTTTTATGCGGAAAATGGTTATGCTCTTTAGCGATGGCGGGCGCATCGCCGCAAAAATCCGGTCAGTAAACGATTCATCGCCCACCACGAGAGGTGCAGCTGAGGCGGCTGGCGGTTATCTGTTCCGGCCGTTTGTAAATGATACCTTCACAAAAATCAAGAATGATTTTTCGACATTTTTCAAAACATCAATATAATGGCACCTAGTCGTGAGTTCTGTTTTATTTCTGTGCACGGGTAATTCCTGCCGCAGCCAGATGGCTGAGGCTTGGGGGCGGCGCTTTTTCCCCGATGGATGGAATGTGTTTTCTGCCGGGATAGAAAAGCATGGACTGAATCCGCTTATGCTCACTGTTATGACCGAGGTCGGAATGGACATGAGCAAGCATGTTTCCAAAACGATAGCCGAGCTTCCGCGCGGTATGCAATGGGACGTGGTCGTAACGGTATGCGACCGAGCCGCGGCGGCCTGCCCGTATTGCCCCGCTAAGAAACGCGTTCACCTGCCGTTTGATGATCCTCCGGCCTTGGCAATCGGATTACCGGAAGAGGATGCTTTGAACGTATACCGCAGGGTGCGTGATGAAATACGCACGGAAATCGAGAAATTAGCCAAGCTCTTATAGCACCTTAGCGGGGAAATTGTTGAATCAGTTAGTTGTTCCAATGCCTGAAGCACACGCTCATCTTGCGTGTCCCGAAGACTCAGGTAATTTTAACAATTCCCTCCTCCCCCGCCCACCCCGGGGCAAAGCGCCCGGCGGCTTTGCGCCGTCGGATGTTTGTTGACGGATTCCGGAAAGGTTACTTTCGCCGTCTCTTGGCAGCCATGGCCGTCAGGGCTATCAGGCTGAGCGTTGCGGTGGCGGGCTCGGGGGTCAGCGGGCCGCCGAGAATATGGTGGGTTGCCGCCACGGCATCGGTAAGACTGTAGCCGGTGCCGAGGTAGATGTCGACCGCATCAAAGCGGTGCTTGTCCATCATGAAGAGGTCAAGCCCCACGATATCCTGTTCCGTGGAAATATCCAACCCCACGGCGTAGTCCGAGAACTCTCCCGTGGCGGCATCGCGCACGGAAATCACCATGACATCGAGCTGCCCCGGTTGGGGGGTGCGCATGAGGGTGAGAGCCGCCGTGTTGCCTGAGCGGAGCTGCGCAGCGAGCTCTGCGGGGGTAATCATGTCCTGCCCGATGAGCACCTCGTAATTGTCTGTGATGATGGTGCTGCCCATGGTCGAGCCCGGTTGGGAGCGGTTGAAGACATAGCCGTCCTGCTGTGTGACACCCGCGCAGGAGAACGCGATGGATTCGCTCTCCGTCTGCGCGTTTCGCACGCGGCGGATGCCGAGGTAGGACCTGTCGTTGTCCGCGGCGATGGCATCTATCTGAGCCATGTCGAAACGCCCTGTGATAATGCTGTCCTTGCCAATGGTTTTCTCGACCTCACCCGGTGACTTCGTGAGGTCCAGCACATTGCCGTTGCCCTGATTTGTCAGCTGAGCAAACAAATCATCGGGGGTGATGCTGAGGTCCGCCGAACAGGGCAGGACCGCCATCCATAGTGTCAATAATAGATATTTCATTTTCATATGGGATTATTGGGTTTTCGGATTTATCGGCTCCCGTGGCGACAGCCTGAGCCTACATTGTGAAACATAACAAGCACAGGGGCAAGGACTAACAATAACTATTCGGCCTCATGGGTGTCCTGTGCGCGGCAAGGCGTCAGACATGATGGAGCTATTCGACGAATGGACTGTTTGTCGGGGGGACGACGGCTAGCGAAAAGTTGGAAGTTGGAGGTTGGAAGTTGGAAGTGTTAAGTTAGGCTCGCTTCGCTCGCGGGAGAAAAACGCAACGCAAAGCGCGTGCTACTGCTTTTAGTTTAAGCGGTTGCTTGCGCTCTGCGTTGCGTCTCTCCCTGCGGCGTCAGCCGTACGAATTTCAACACTTCCAACTTCCAACCTCCAACTTCCAACTTCTTCGACAAATCCCCCTTTGCCGAGCATCAGCATAGGATGGTAATGGTTATCAATCATAAATTATCAATCATAAATCCCCGCTCCCATGTTTTTCGGTTGACAGGGGCGGGGGTTTTCGCTATAACGTCATGATAATAGGAGGGCGCTCGGAGTATGAGCGCCACGCACAGTTTTTATACACTCTTTTTCGGCATGAAACTCAAGAAAATCAGCCTTCCCCGCCACGCAAAGAAGCAGAGCCGCAAGCGCGGTTTCGCTCTCATTGCAACCCTCACCCTTATGATGCTGCTGGCTATGATTGCCACGGCGCTCATGGCCACCGCGGCCTCGCAGAACCGCATCGCGCTGCAATCCGTGTTGCAGGCGGAGGCCCGCCAGCAGGCTCTCGTCGGTCTTGATGCCGCTATCGGCGAGTTGCAGGCGGAACTCGGCCCCGATCAGCGCGTGTCCGCCTCCAGCGGCGTTATCAGCGAGTCCGAGGGCAGCACGCAACAGCATGTGCTCGGTGTTTGGAACAGCTGGGACGGCCCCATCTACGGCAACGGTCTCACGGGCAAGAGCAAGGGCAAGATTCAGGGTACCTACACGCCGGGTCGCGCCAACATGTTCCGCAAGTGGCTGATTTCCTCCCGCGAGCCTCAGGCTACCCGCGGCATCAAGAATGTGAATGAGCTGAGCTCCCGCCAGCCCGGCCGCCGCATCTGCATGGTGGGTGAGGGTACGCTGGGTAAGAGCCTCAATGCCCGCCATTGGGTGTATGCGGATTTGCTTTCCATGCCTTCTACGGGCAAGAACAAGGCTTGCTTTGCTTGGTGGATCGGCGGCGAAAACCAGAAAGCCAAGATTTCCGTGAAGGACCCTGAGCCGACGGATGACCCCATGGAGCAGCTGCACCGCACCTGGAATACCCCCGCTCCCATGGTGGTGGACAACACGCAGCTGGACTTCCTGCCGCATCAGATTGATGACCCCGCCAAGCTGCTGACCATCAATTCTCTGCCCTTGGTGGGTTCCGCTTCCCAATCGGGCGGCGCGCCCTATTTCTACGACATCACGACTTCCTCCTTCTCCCTGCCGGTGAATGTGAGCACGGGCGGCCTCAAGCAGGATCTCTGCCTGCTGCTCAACAAGGAGTCTCTCAAGGGGACGGATTTCGCCCGCCGCAAAGATCAGGACTGCCCGCTCGTGGATAACAAGGAGGTGCCTGTCGGTACCGCGAGCAAGATGCCCATCGGTTCTTGGCAGAATTTGTTTGCCTATTACAACTGCTGGCCGAACGGCAGCACGGGGCAAAACGATAATTTCACGGCCCGACTCCTCGGCAATGTCGGCAATGCCTACACCCGCATGAGCGGCAGCGTGTTTGATTTGGAGAACGGTAACTATCTCGATGATCCCAATACTCGCTCCGGGACTACGGAATATGATTCCCGCTCCGCCATGGAGGAGGGCAGCAAGTTCTCCGGCTATGCCCGCACGCCCGTCATGCTGGCGTTCATGAACAACTTCGGTATGGTCACGGAGCAGACGGACCAGAAAACATCTGACGGCAAAGATACGATTTGCAAGCTGAAGATGTGCTTTGCCCCCATGTTCCTGTGGTGGAACCCCTACAACGTGCCGATGCGTATTTCCGGTGATAAACTCTGGGCGCGCTCGGTGCCTTGCAACACCATGTGGTTGCAGACATATGCCATCAGCCAGAGCAATACGTGGAATTATGCGTGGCGCGTTTACGGCATGAATGAAAATGATGGCGGACGGGAGAATCAGGATCTTGCCGGCTTCGGTAGAGATAACGGTGAATTCTTTAAGAAGAGCAATGACAGCAATGATGATATCGTCTTTCAGCCCGGTGAGGTGCTCTTCTTCTCTCCCGGCAAGGCTCGTGCAACGGAGGATTATTCCAAGCTTCAGGAAAATCCCTGGGTGCTCGGTTACAACCCGAGTGCAGTGGCCGGCTATAAATCTCACTTCTACAAGAGCCCCGGTGAGGCAACCGGCCCCGGTGTTGCATCTACAACGAATGTCGATGCCGGCAAGTTTGAACTGGGCGTGCGCTTCGGTATCAATGCAAGCGGCGGCACGTACAACCCGGATTCTTGGCATTTTGCACCTCTCAAGCGCGAGTGCATTACCATCAACAGCGGATACGGCGGCATCGGCCCGAAGGCTCAGGACCCCAATGCCAACAAGTATGCGACCTCCCCGCAGCGTATGCTGCTCGGGTGGTATAATCCGGATGAAATCAGCGACCGTCAGGCGACGATTTGCGACAAGAACTCCGGCGAGTGCGTGTGGAAGAACGATGGGTCTCAGAGTGACGATAATCTGCCCTACTACATTGCTTCCGTCGGTGTCGTGGCCAAGTCCGGTAACCCCTCGCTGGATACGCGCATGTTCCCCGATATGGACTTCCGCACGAAGATGTGGCAGCACTCCAGCCCCGCTCTTTGGGGTGGCATGATCTGCAATCCTACGGATCAGCAGCGCCAGTATCATCCCTATCAGCTTGCCGTGCTGAAGGTGTCCTCGGGCATGGATACCTGCCCGATGGACAACATCGGCAACAACGGCTACATCGGTATTACTTCTGAGGGTGAACAAGTCTCCTACGCTTCCGTCTGCGAGCTTCCCGTGCATCCTCCCTTCTCGCTGGCCGGTCTGGCGGGCATGCGACTGCAGCCCGGCTGGTATGACGGAGAAGAGTACAGTGGTGGTGCCGATAGCCGCTACCGAGCGACGGCCCGCTTCCGCCGCATGCAGTATCAGTCCGGCGTGCCCGGTGTGGGTATCGGCAACTCCTTTGCTGATCCCTGCCTCCCCGCGGGCGATGTGTATCAGTTCCACGATATTTCGCCTGCCGGTGCCAAGCTCGGCATGAATGAGAAGATGTTCAGCGATTTCTTCGACCACGGCCTGCTTATCAACGATGCCATGTGGGACCGCTGGTTTATGTCCTCCGTGTCCGATATGCCGGACGGCAAGGGCACCCGCAAGGCCCGCGAGGTGTGGGAGGAGTTTGTGAGCGGTAAGGAACCCCTGCCGGTGGCCCGTTATAAGAAGACGGTGACGCCCTACAAGGATGAGCAGGTGATTGCCCGCATCATGGCCGAGGACGGCTGGAAGTACATCGCCCAGTACCTCATGGTGGACGGCGGCTTCAACGTGAACTCCACCTCCGTGGAGGCCTGGGCCGCTGTGCTGCAGGGGCTTGCTCGCCGTCAGCTGGTGAGCAATGACAACGGCAATAGCCTCCGCACGGTGGAGAGCAGCAAGGGCGATGAGCAGGTGCTCTTCTCCCGCTTCATGCTCTCCACGACGGATAAGAGCGTCGATGGTACGGGCGGATACAGCATGATGCAGGGTTCCACATCCTTCCGCAACAGCGGCATGCTCTCGGCCTGGAGCGAGGTGCGTATGCTCGAGCCGGAATCCATCCGCAAGCTGGCGGAGGAGATGGTGAAGCAGGTGCGCAAGCGCGGGCCCTTCCTCAGCATGTCCGACTTTATCAACCGCCGCCTCGATCCCGCGGGCGGTGAGACGGCGATGAAGGGTGCCCTTCAGGCGGCAATCGATGCCACGGATATCAACCGCGATTTCCAGGATGTCATCGTGAAGCCCATCCGCGGCAGTTACTATGCCTTCCCCGAGGCGGAGAACGGTTCTCTGTACACGGCAGCTCCCGGATACCTCATCCAGTCCGATGTGCTGGCCTCTCTCGGCAACATCCTCACGGTGCGCGATGATACCTTCACCGTCCGCTCCTACGGCTGCGTGAAGAATCCCGCCAACGCGATTCTCGCCCAGGCTTGGTGCGAGGCCGTTGTGCAGCGCACGATGGACTATGTGGATCCCACCAACGGCCCCTCCGATGTAGACTTCAACCCGGACGGTTCCAAGGGTAAGGGCCTGACTGATGTGAACAAGGTCCTCGGCCGTCAGTTCCGCGTCGTCTCCTTCAAGTGGCTCGACCTGTGGGATATTTGATTTACTAGGTACTATGTACTAGGTACTATTTTTTGAATAATGTGCGGCTTCGCCGCAGGATATAAAACCCGTTCTGACGCCTGCGTCAGAACGGGTTCGTTATCTTGCGGCGGTAGGCGCCGAATTTTATAAATAGTACCTAGTAAATCCCGACAAATTCCCCTCTCCTTGTTGACGCGAGGGGGTGCTTCCTCTACAATACACGCATGTTCAAGGACAAGGTCGTTATCATCACTGGTGGGGCGCAGGGAATAGGGCGTTGTATGGCAGAGCGCTTTGCGGCGGAGGGCGCGCGCGTGTGGGTGGTGGATATCAAGCCCGCGCCTGCGGAGACGGCGGGTATCACGCACGTGGTGGGGAATTTGGCGGAAAAGGCCGTGCTCGAGGCGTTGGCGGAGCGTTTGCGCCGCGAGGCGGGCAGGGTGGATGTGCTGGTGAACAACGCCCTGCCGCTCATGAAGGGGCTGGATGCGTGTTCGTATGAAGAATTTTCCTATGCTCTGGCCGTGGGGGTGACGGCGCCGTTTTACTTGGCCAAGCTGCTCGCCCCGCTCATGCCTGCGGGCAGCAGTATCGTCAATATCTCCTCCTCCCGCGACCGCATGAGCCAGGCACAGACGGAGAGCTACACCGCGGCCAAGGGCGGTATTGCGGCCCTGACGCATGCGCTGGCCAACTCGTTGGCGGGGCGCGTGCGGGTGAACTCGGTTTCTCCCGGTTGGATCGAGACACAGGGGCGCACATGGGCCGGGGCGGATGCCGCCCAGCAGCCCGCAGGCCGCGTCGGCACGCCCGCGGATATCGCAGAGACGGTCATGTTCCTCTGCTCGCCGAAGGCCGGGTTTATCACGAGCGAGAATATCTGTGTGGACGGCGGTATGACCCGCCGCATGATTTACCACGGGGATGAGGGCTGGCAGTACACTCAGCCCTAAACGACCGAGGAGTCGTCAAGCCGACAAATGAGAATTTGTCGGGATTTACTAGGTACTATTTATCAAGTTCGGCGGC